>JAZBOW010000273.1:0-28895 GCA_036351335.1 Bacteroidales bacterium
GCGTTTTTTAATAAGTTTTATGTTTCGCATGGAGCATGGTGCATGGTGTTCGATATCGTTCTTCCATACTCCATACTCCATGCTCTCTGCTCCATGCTATTTTACAATTATTTTTTTCGTTACACTTTTATTCTCAGTACTCAGCCTGCAGCCATACACGCCGCTTGCCAGATTACTTACATCCACTTCAATTTCTTCAGTTCCAGCAGGAAAATGTTTTTCAAGGAGTTTTCTGCCATGCAAATCATAGATTTCCACAACTGTGGATTGTTGACTGAATACTGTCGATTGAAGACCCATACGGGCAAGCTTGACGACTGAACTTGCTGGATTGGGAAAAATCTCGAATGGCACTGCTTCAACGCCATTACTCATGCCTGAAATTATACCATATTTTAAAACAACATCGTTTCCAACAACATAACCATTGTGAGGAGATATAAAGTAGATGGCTCTCAGTTCTTTTCCTTCAGTCTGGATTGTTAATTCCTGGGTCCAGTTTAAACCACCATCAACCGTATGTAAAAGCACTCCTGAGCCAGCAGCCCATCCTATCATAGAATCTATAAAGAATACATCATTCAAATTTGAAGTAGTATTGCTAGTTTGAGGCAACCAGCTTAAACCATCTATAGTTTTGAATAATTTCCCATGGGAGCCTACAACCCAACCAGTGCTATTATCTGTAAAGAATATAGAATTGTAAAGGAAGCCATTGTCGAAAAATTGAAGGTTATCCCAAGAACCACTGAGATAGCGTCTTATAATATTTTGCCCGCATAATTTCCCTTCACTTGTATCTACAGGAAAAGATATGGATTGCAAACTTGAAACAATTCCAGCAGGTGAAATATCAGCAATATCAAAAGCAGTATTTGAAAAAGAGTATACTTTCCCATTTTCACCACATGTATAACCAGTACTGGAAGATGGTGGGAAATGAACTGAATTCAGAGTACCTCCAGGATCGTGAAGCAAATACCAGTTAGTTCCTCCATCATCTGTTTTTAGAATTTTACCATTGAAAGTGACAACATAACCATCCTGGTTATTTTTCATAAAAACTGATGAAGATATCCCTGAATTTTCGGGTAGTGTCTGGATTTGAAAGGTCTCACCGCCATCTGGTGTGTATATTAAGCCATCATTCCAGCCGGTAATCCAAATTTCATCGCCAATAACATGAACATCGTTATAGTTAGAATATTCAGGCAGGTTTGCGCTAATGTCGGTCCAGCCGTATTGCTGTGGAAAGACAAAAGTGTAAAGGCAAAAGGAAAAAGTGAAGAGTAGTGTTAGTTTTTTCATGGTCGTTATTTATTTGTCATCCTGAGGGAAGCGAAGCGACGAAGGATCTCCGCTTGTGTATTATGTGTATTGGTGCAAAGAGGAGATTCTTCGCTGTCGCTCAGAATGACAAGTGTTTTCATTTTTGAATGATTAATTTCTTTGTTGCATTACCTTTTTCTGATATTATCATGCAGAAATAAATCCCACTTTCCAAATTGCCTACATCCACTTCAATTTCTTTCGTGCCTTTCGAGAAGTGTTTTTCGAGTAGTTTTCTGCCATTCAAATCGTAAATCTCCAAAACAACAGACTGCTGACAGGCCCCGAAAGCTTTTGATGGTAGTTGAAGATTGACAATTGAGCTAGCAGGATTTGGATAAAGCAGGGCTTTTTCATTGCCTGGTTTTTCTTCCATTCCAACGAAAATACCGGAAGGAATTAAAACAGGATTTCCTTCTGAATCTGCATGGTTGCCATAAAATGAGAGATCGCGAAAATCATCTGAACCGGCATTTCCTGTTCCCAGGTCTTCAAACTCATCAAACCTGTAATAAGCCACAAGTCCGCTATCTGCTGATTGATAGTATTCAGAAGAAAGTGTGTCATACATCATCTGTTGAACCTGGGTAATTGAAAGTGCTTTATTCCAGATGCTCAGTTCGTCAAGAATACCCTGGATGGTTGAACCAAAGCTACTATTCGCAATATAAACTACATTTTCATTTTCAATAGTCGGCCAGTTTCCCAAATTGTACATATGTGTAAACTCAACTTCCTGTCCATCAATATAGATAACAACACCGTTTTGAATTTTGTCGGCAACTATCACATAATGATGCCAGTATCCATCAATATATTCATCTGGAGTATAGCCGCTTCTTTCAGTAATGCCAGCATCCTCAATATAATTAACACGAATACGTTTTCCCAATTCAGGATTATGAGGATCTATATTCCCAAAGCCGAAAGCATACATGGTAAATCCGGGTTCAGGAAATCGTTTCATAACTACAGGAGCCATTTGAGGTATATCGGCAGCATTAAGCCAGAATGCAACACTCCAGCTACCGTCCATCGGATTGAGGCTGGGGTGATGCTGCACAACTGCATAATCGTCGATACCATCCAGGTCAACCGCATTTCCAAAGGTTTGCCCAAAGAGGGGGTGAAGCGTACTGACAATTATTAGGAAAAGTATAATTCGTTTCATTTTTTTAAATTTTAATGTTTAATAATTACTTTTTTTGTAATCAGTTTACCGTTAACTATTATTTGTGCAAAGTACATTCCACCAGGCAGATAGCTGATATCGATCGTGTGCTTATTGCTTCGTATTTCTGTTTGCAATACAACTTTTCCTAATCTGTCAAATATATTTATTGTATTTAAAGTGTGTGAGGGAGAGGTTAACTGAAACGTAAGCGATGTGCTTGCAGGGTTTGGATACAAATGCACAAGATTTTTTTTGGTATCCTTAATTCTTGTAGGACCCAATGAAGCTAAATAGAAGTGATAAGAAGTAAAGTGAGTTTCCTGAAGATTCTCGTAAACAATGGTTAGCGATTTGAGTGGAATATCAGGCATAAAAAAGCCAGTTGCAGCTTCACTGTCATCCAACCCGCCAATTACCAGGTTGTTGTAAACCAGGTAGTCTGTAGGGGTATCAGAACCAAGGAGCGCAGCATGAGAAGCATCCCATTTAGGGATGTTTACTCCGAAATCAACATTATTGGCATCGAAAAGCTCGATGAGCCAACGATCAATATCCTCTATTGGAACTTCATTGTCGAAATTATCAATGGCAGATATCAGGCAATTTTCTACATCAACATCCACTAAACAAAATCCCCATCCTTCTGTAGGTGTTATTTCATCAAAATTAAGTGTCAGTTGTGATATGGAAACAACAGGATAGCCCGCCATGCCTTCACCGTTGGGGTAGTTTTGAATCCTGATATTTTCGGCGTAATCCGCCTGTCCAAAGATGTTTTCTAATGTATTACCATCATCAAATACTTCGTCGTCGCGTATTTGGAGTGCATTGATGGCGCCTATAGCTTCCCAACTAAAATTGGATAATGCAGCAAATGAAAAAGTACCAGTTCCTTCATTGGTTCCGGTGATCTCGAAATCGGCGTATTCCTGAGCCGATAAAGTAAAAAGGCAAAAGGAAAAAGTTAAAAGTAAGAGTAAATTTTTCATGGTTTTATTTTTATAAAGGTTTAAGATTTGATTGCTTATTGAAAGATTAGTTTTTTAATTACACTTTGATTTTCAGCACACATTTTGCAGTTATGCACGCCACTCTGTAAACGGCTATTTAATCTTTACCATCTTCATGGTTTTAGTGCGATTTTTTGTTGTTAAGCAACAGAAATAGATACCGTTTGGTAAATCTTGTGCATTAAACTCAACTTTATAGTTACCGGGGGATTGTTTTAGGTTTAGCAGTGTGGTAACTTCATTACCGTTTAAATCAAGTACTTTCAGGTTTACATCACTAATCAAGTTCAACTCGTAACTTATAACTGTTAAACTCTTAAAAGGGTTGGGATAGTTTTGGCTTAAAGTAAAAGCTTCAGAAATGTTTGAGTAGAAATCATCTACACCAATATACAATCCAAGATATGTTCCCCAGATTCGGTCAGCATTGTAGCTTATATTGTTGTATTCTGTTGCAAATCCCTGATAAGTAACCAAAACCTGATCTTCGGGTCCGTGAACAAGTGAAGGATACGTCTGCATTCCAAACTGATCTGATATTGTGTAAGTATCTGTAATATTTCCTGAAAGATCAATCTCTGTAGCTTTTAGATTCATTTCATCACCCTTATCAAACCAGGCAATAATGTATTGGTCTCCATCAAAGACCACATCGGGTACCTGCTGGTAATCGGGTTCAGTTGTGATAGGAATGCCAGATGCATCTAAAATAGTACCGTCGGTTGAAACTCTTGCGCCATAAATGTCATCTTCTAAAACAGCATTCCGGTTATCCATCCATACCACAAAAAAGTTTGTACCATCAAATGCAACGTCAGGGCCATCCTGGTTATTTGGTGCTGAAGATATCACAAATCCTCCCGGGTCTATTATGGTTCCATCCGGGCTAACTCTTCCCCCATATACATCGTAGGGATTGCTGCCACCACTATCCTTTGCCCAAACAACAAGATATGAATCACTTCCAAACGTTACGCCTATCCCTCCATTTCCACAATTGGCACCGGAATATATTTGAAAGCCATCGGGCTCAAGAACAGCTCCTGATTGATCAATCCTGGCTCCCCGGATTTCTTTTTGGCTTGAGCGGTAATCCCGCCACACTACAAGTGATTGCGAACCATTGGAGGATATGGAGGGACTTGATTGCGTCCCAGAGTAAGTGCATATCTGAATTCCTGAAGGGTCCAGAATAGCACCTTGGGTTGAGACCCGGGTTCCATATATGTCCGAACCTTCTCTTTCATCTGCCCAAACAACCAAATAATTTGAGCCATCATAGGAAACAGACGGATACCTTTGATTTCCGGGTGTAATTGAAAGCTGAAAAACGCCCGGAGAAATAATATTTCCCACTTGATTGATAAGTGCTGCATAAATTTTTAGCGTATCGGTGTTTCTATTATCTTGCCAGGCTACGAGGTAATTAACTCCATCGAAGGCACAACCCGGATATGTCTGTTTATTTGCTGATGCTGAAAGTAATAATCCATCTGTATCCAATAGCGTTCCGTTTGTCGATACTCTTGCGCCGTAAATATCTGCACCATAACCGCCGTTTCGTTCATCCATCCAGGCAATAAAAAAATTGCCGTTACCGTAGCCAATTGCCGGAAAGCTCTCATCATAAAACTGCACTGAAATATCAATCCCATCGGGGTCTAATAAAGTGCCCGAAGTTGTGATCCTGGCCGCTCTTATATCGGCAGTGTAGTCATACCAGGTAATTAAATAGTTCGTTCCGTCAAATTCTAATCGATTGTAGTAGCCATCAATATTAGGTGGTGAGACCACAATTCCACCGGGATCCAGAATATTTCCAGACGAACTAATTCGTGTTCCAAGAATTTCATATGTTCCTCCCCAGATGACAAACCAGTTAACCCCATCGTAATCAACATCACCCCAGTATTGATCTTCCGGTCCATCTTTTATTACAAAGCCATCCGTATCCAGGACAGTACCATTAAATCCGACTCTACCCCCATAGTAATCTGCTGCAGGATCGATACGGTAGTCTTCCCACACAACAATATAACTGCTCGCTCCCGCACTTACTCTCGGATATTCCTGATCACTTGCAGCATTGCAAATAGCAATTCCATTCGGATCCAATACGTTTCCTGATTGGTCAATTCTTGCACCGTAGATATCAGCACTACCATTGCGGTAATCACTCCAAACCACAAAATAGTTGGTTCCATCAAAAGTGACTTCTTGTCCCCATTCATCACCACCGATGGTAGATATTACTATTTCATCACCGATCAATTCACCCTCTGATGAAAAGCGCGCGCCGAAAATATCATCCTCCCCATTCCTGTCATCACGCCAGGTAACAAAAAAATTTGTCCCATCGAATACTACTGTTGGTTCATTCTTATTTCCCGGCGATTCAAGTAATAGTTTTCCTGCGGGATTTAAGATATTTCCTTCCTGGTCAATAAAAGTTCCCATCAACACAGAAGAAACTGCGGTGCGATTATCTGCCCAGACTGTAAAATAATCAGTTCCATTAAATGCCACTGACGGAACACCCTGATAGTTTGATTCGGGCATTATGATTGGCGATTGATCAAGCATAAAATTGTTGTTTTGCGCAGATGCAATGTTGAAAAAGAGCAACATAGAAAAAGGGATAATTAAAATCATACTTTTTTTCATTTCGAATAGATTTTAGTGTTAATAATCAATTTATTAGCTGCCTTTTGTTTCCACTATTTTTATTTTTGAATGATGAGTTTTTTTGTGATCAATTGATCGTTGGCTGGCATTTGAACAAAGTAGATTCCGTCCGGCAAGTGACTGATGTCAATCGTTAACTTGTCGCTTAATAATTCAGTCTGGAAAACAACTTTACCTAAGGCGTCATATATGTGTATATTTCCTGATTGTTGTTGCGTGTTAGTAGATAATTGAAAAGTAAGTGCAGAACTGGTGGGGTTTGGGAATATATTAAGCCATATATTTTCAGTGAATTCATCAGTTCCTGTGGGTAGACCGGTACCTAAAATTACACCATTGTCCCCTGAAACATATCCCTGCCAGGGTCCGATAAAGTTTATACAACTCAAATCGCTTGTAGTACCAGTGATTTCCTCAGTCCATGTTAGTGCTCCGGTAATGGTTTTCAAAAGGGTGCCATTGTTACCGGCTATCCACCCGTTCATGCCACTGGTAAAAGTTACAAAACGAAATGCATCATGGGTGCCAATGTCATAATCCATCCAATTCATGCCGGTATCTTGCGACCAGTAAAAAACCCCGTTACCGGCCCCATCTTCCCCAACAATAAAACCATTGTTGAGTATGGTGAAATGAACACAGTACAAATCATCTTCTTCGGCAATGTTATATGACAGCCAGTTGTTTCCACCATCTGTTGTTTTCAATACAGTGCCGTTGTTTCCTACCGCAAAACCGGTATTCTGATCCAACATGGTCATACTATTTAGTCTTTCTGTAGTTGGGGTGCTTTGTAAAGACCAGTTAGCACCTTGATCAGTGGTATGTAACATAATTCCATCAGATCCGCATGCCCATCCGTTGTTTATGTCAGTAAACACAATACAACGCAAGTCGCTTGTAGCACCTGAAGTCTGCTCAGACCAGGATTGTCCACCATTTGCAGTATTAATGATTATTCCTTCAGATGATGAACCGCCAACTGCCCATCCATTGTTTTCATCTACAAAGAAAACTGTTTGAAAAAAAGTGCCAACCGGACTGTCCTGGATATCCCAGTTAAGCCCGCCGTCTTCAGTATGAATAATTGTTCCATCGGAGCCAACTGCCCAACCATTATTTACATCAGGGAAATTTACTGATTTTAACCAGTTCGTGGTTCCAGTTTCCAGGGTTATCCATTGGGCAGATAATGTTGCTGAAAAAATGACAAATAAAAAAAGTAGTGTTTCTGTTTTCATGGCTTTTATTTTTGAATGATTAGTTTTTTTGTTATGCTTTTATTTTCTGTTCGTATGCTGCACATATACATCCCACTAGGCAATCCACTTACATCTATTTGCACTGTTTCACTTGCAGGTAAGTTTTTATTTTCAATGAGTTTCCTGCCGTTCAAATCATGTATTTCCAAAACCGATAATTGTTGACTGTTGACTGCGAACTGAAGGTTGACGACTTTATTTGCCGGATTAGGAAATAGTTTAAATGTTAAGTCTTCAGTGAATACGTCTTCTACACCACTGTTCTCAGCATAAATGAAATTTAACCCCCAGGTTATTAGTGCACCGGTGTTGCCTTCAGCACCGTCATAAATACTCAGCGTCCAAATTCCATCCGGATCAGTTGTGAGGAACGCGGACAAAGGGTTTTCAGCCAGGAAAATACCCAAAAATGGAGCAATTCCATTGGCAACGCTGTCAATACCTCTGTCTGATAGTTTGGTGTTTATAAAATTATCCCCATCACCACCGGCATGGGAAATAATAGTTTCGGTGATTCCATTGTGCGTTAAAGTAAATTCCAGGTCGCCATCGGATGTATGCAAAACGGAGTCGAGCATAACTTCAATACCCATCAATGACAAACTTCTGCTATGGTGTTTGCTTATACTTACAACAATTTCATCTTCAGTAGTTTGAAAATCGTTAATAGGTTTATTGATGTCAGCATTTAAAACCATAATTTCTTCACTTCCTGCAGGCAGGTAGGTATAAACCTGGCTGAAAACGGGTTTCCATCGATCTTCTTCATCATCCCAGGACTTAGCTACAAATGAGGTCATATAATCATCATCGTTATAGTAATAAGTCTGCCTAAGCCGCTCTTCCCAATAGTTTTCTTCATCATCCCAGTATTCTGATACCATCAGAATGAGGTTTCCGGTTTCTATATCGCGGGTAAGAAAATTCCGGGAGAAATCTAACCATACAGATTCATCACTATCCCATGTTTCATTAGTCATTTTATAGAGGTCGCCGTTTTGATCATAGTAATATGTCCACCTTGCGGAATTAGCCCAGTTGCTGCCGTCGCTGCTGTATTTAGTGATGTATTGGTATAAGTTATTATCATTATCATATGTATAGGTGGTTTTTCTATAATTTATATATAATCCATCTTCCCATTTCTTTGTAAGTTCTTCAATAAGATTATCATTATTCACATTATATGTATAGAGAATTTTTTTACTAGGTATCCACTCTGAAGAATCATATTCAGAAACCCTTTTTTCTAGAAGCAAGGCATTGCTATTGTCATAGTAATAGCGATTTCTTTCTATGAATTCTGATCCATCTGCTGATTTCTCAATTATCTCATCCAAGTTGAAATTTGCATTGTAATAATAGAAATATGTCGTGGTATTTTTCCAACCAGAATTTATTTCTATCCACATGTAATTATATATCCTATCTATCAGCAACCATTCTCTGGTTGGAGATATGAATTGTTGTATTTCGTTAGGGAATGCATCCATACCTAGTAAAACAATCATATTCATTTGTTTTAGCGGTATTTGCTGAGGAACAACCCGATCATGTATAATATCTTTTGCTTCTCTGGTTTGTGAGAATACTGCTGAACACAGCAATAAGATGAAAGTAAATTGTAAAAGTTTTTTCATGGTTTTTGTTTTTGTGCATGGAGTAAGAGCATGGTACATGGTGTATGGGGACGTTTTATAGTACTTTGTTCAATGCACCATGCTTTTGGCTCAATGCTATTTAATGATTAATTTTTTGGTTACAGTATTATTTTTAATATGTAGTTTGCAGAAATATATACCGCATGGTAAGTGGCTTAAATTGAGTCCGATTGAAATTGTTCCCGAAGAGATTTCTTGTACGAGCAGCAATTTTCCATTCAGGTTATAAATTTCCAAAGTTGCAGCCTCATGACAGCTTTCTGCTAATTGAAATGTGATACTCGATTCAGCCGGATTAGGAAATAACTTAAATGTTATGTCTTCGGTGAATACGTCTTCTACACCACTGTTCTCAGCATAAATGAAATTTAACCCCCAGGCTATTAATGTACCGGTATTTCCTTCAACACCATCATAAATACTCAGCGTCCATGTGCCCTCCGGGTCAATGCCTTCAAAAGCGGACAAGGGGTTTTCAGCTATATAAATTCCTGAAAAGGGAGCCATTCCGTCGGAGATTGTATCATAAGCCCTGTCGGTTAGCTTTGTATTAATAAAATTTTCTCCGTCGCTGCCAACATGATAGATAATGGTTTCTGTAACACCTTTGTGAGATAAGGTAAATTCCAGATCGCCTACGGACGTATGTAAAACCGAGTCTATTAGTACTTCAACACCGTATAACGATCTGTTATCATTTGCCTGTTTGCCTGAAATAACCAATTCGTCTTCCGTAGTTTGCAGATCTTCAATGGATTTATTTAGGTTGTTACGTCTGTGTAATAGATGTTCACTTCCTATGGGTACATAAAGATATGCTTCCAATAATATATTATGCCATTCAGAATCCGGATCATACAATTCGTCAATTTCCATGATTGTCCGGTTATTGTAAGCGTCATAAGCATAACTGTTTCTTTGAATCCTCTCCTGCCAGGTAGCATTTTCTTCATCCCAATTATTACCCCATGACACAATCAGGTTGTTTGTTTCTTCGTCGTAAGTATAAAAAATCTGGGTGCCATTTATCCAGGCATATGTTTCCTCATCCCAATTCTTAACCAAAATTTTATCGCGGATGTTGCTCTCGTCATAGTAGTAAATCCACTTTTGAGAATTAACCCATATTTGATCATCATCATCCCAACGTTCGATAATATAATAGTCTCTATTGTTACCATCATATACGTATGTGGTTCTTGAATCATTTTCAAATTCTGAACCACTCCAAACTTTTGATTCTTTGTAAATCAGGTTGTTCATAGCATCATAGCTGTAGGTTATATATTTGCTATTCATCCATCCGTCATTATCATGAGCGTAAATACTTTCCAACTCTAGGTTGTTGTTTACGTCATACTCATAGATCCTTTTTTCAATATCCCCTGAGCCATCTGACCATTTCTCTAGTTTTTCATAAAGATTATGGTTCTCATCATATGTGTAATAGTAACTATAATAGCATTCGTATATATCATGCAAATCGCTCCACCAATAAAAATAAGACGCGTCTATTAAAAAGTCATTGTCGCGCTGAGCATGTATATGAGAATTATCTTCTGAAATTAGTAGTTGAAATATCGGACTCTGTTTCACATTACCTGTATTTGAACCTGGGATCGCTTCTCTGTTTTGCGAAAAAACGGTTAAAGAGAGTAGTAAAATGAAGGTTAATTGTAAAAGTTTTTTCATGATTTTTGTTTTTTGTTTCGTCATCGCGAACCTCGCAGGTAAGGTTTGTGTTTAGGCGTGAAGCGATCTCTTTTTAGGTGCATTTGTTATTTAGCTGATTGAGATTGTTTCGCGCCGCGCTTTGGTCCATCTCCCGATGCTCGCAATGACGAGGTTATTTATTTTTGAATGATTAGTTTTTTTGTTACACTTTTATTTTCAGTACTTAGCCTACAGCAATATACCCCGCTATTTATATGGCTCACATCAATCTCCATACTTTCTGTTCCTACCGGCCCGCCTGCCGGACGGGCAGGAATGTGGTCTTCAAGTAGTTTCTTGCCACACAAATCGTAAATTTCAATTACTGCCGAATGTTGACTGAAGACAGCCGACTGAAGGCTGACGACTGAAACAGCCGGATTGGGATACATCATAAAATCACCACCATCGTATTCATCCACACCAACATAGCCCCCTTCCACAATCACATACCACCACTTTTCAATTTGGTCATCAAAAGAGGTGATGTTGTACCAAATGGGTTCGATAAAGCTGGTAACCACTTCATCTTCAGGATACATACACGAGTGTTCTGACCGTGTGATGAATGGCACCAGGAACTCAATATTGGCTGTATCATGAACCGTGGCCGTCACCCTCTGGTTATCATAATCAATAAATGGGGGTGCTACCTGCGATTCAAAGTACACATCCATTATATCGGCCATATAATTGGGTGGGGTGCCGGTTTCGTAATGGATGGCTGTTGCATCTTCCACCTGGATGGTGTCGAACGAACCCGCGGCTATCACAAACTCATTTTCGGCAATCACAGCAATCTCCCAGGGTGTACCATAGAGATTGGGAACCCGAACATCCCACTCTATGTTACCCTGGGGATTAACTTTTACTGCTGTAATAAATTTGTGAATAAAACATCTTTTCATGCTGATGCCGCAGATATACACATTGCCCGCAGGCCCCATCTCAAAATCGAAGGGGTGGTCGTTCAGAAAATTCTGGTAGTCGAAGCGGGCTTCCCATATGAGGCTTCCAGATGGTGTATATTTCAGCAAAATATAGTCTTTTCCGGTACCGGGATAAGGATTTTCATAGGCGCTGTATCCGCCAACTAACAGATCTCCTTCATCCGTCATTTCGAGGTAATAGCCATTGTTGTCGACGTAGCCCGGATTGCCATAGCTTTGTTTCCACTGAAAAACCCCGCCGGAATTGTATTTGGCGGTTACAATATCTGTTTGGTGGGAACTGACCTGGTTATAGCCCGTTATATACACATTTCCGGCATCATCTACCAGCACGGCTTCCGCGATATCGGTACTATGATATATATCGCCATCCAGAAATGCATCCCAGACCAGGTTGCCGTTCGGATCAAATTTTACCACACAATAATCGATAGATGCATTCCAGGCATCGCCGGCGATATACACATTGCCACTGGCATCCACAGCGATGCTTTTAGCATTGGAGTTGCTGCTGCCGGCATGGGTGGCTGTCCAAATAATATTGCCATTGAAGTCCAGCTTCATGGCCAGCATTTCCCTATCGCCAGCAACCGGGTCGAACTTGGTACCGGCCACATACAAATGGTTGTTGTCGATGGTCATGTAGGTGGGTTTTACCTGCCACTCGAAGCCGTTGAACTGGGCATCTGCCAGTTCAGAAGCCCACAGGATGGTTCCGCTGCCGGCATCGTATTTTTGCACCTCGATTGACCAATAGCCGCCGCCGGGTGTGTGTTTCATAAAGGTGATGTATGCATTGCCCTGGTTATCAACACAGAGTGTATTGGGTGTTTCACTAATGGTATCTCCGCTATCATAAGTTTGCGACCAAATGACATCGCCGCCTGTATCGAGTTTTATAACAAAATTGTAACCGCTGCTGCCAGCCATCAATACATTCCCTGAAGGATCTAAATCAATGGCGGTTGCTGAAGAGGCGCTCGCATCAGGAAAATGGCCATTTGATATCCAGGTAGGATAGGACTGGGCGAAAGCCTGCCTGTCGACAGACAGGGAAAAAGTAAAAAATGCAAAGGCAAAAGTTAAGAGTAAAAGTTTTTTCATGAGTTTATCAATGTTAATTTTAATCTATAGACTATTGTTTATTTAACCTTAATCATGGGTTTGCATTCGTTAATCTGACCTGAGACAAGACGGTAGAAATAAACACCCTCCGGCAAGTTTTGTCCTTTAAATTCAACTGAATGTTGGCCCCGGTTCTGATGTGCGTTCACAAGTGTCGTGATTTCCTGCCCCGTGATGTTGAATACTTTTATGGTGACCCATTCATTATCAGGAAGATCGTATTCAATTTTTGTATGGTAGTTAAAAGGATTGGGCGCATTTTGCCAGAGGTGGGTCTTAGCTGTTATGTCTGTCCATTCATCTTCAATACCGGTTAGACTGCCATATTTAAGGAGCGCACCGTTGTTGCCTACCACAAAACCAATATCAGTACTTACGAAAAATACACTTCTAAGAAATGCATCGGTAAGTCCCGCCCCTTCAATATTCCAGACTGTATTGTTACCCTGATCTTCTGAAGAATGCCACCAAAAATCATCTCCGTTTGGTGAATGTAAAATGGATCCCTGTGAACCAACCGCCCATACATCAGTACCATTGGGTGAGTATACATCGAACAATGATTCAGAAAAATATGGTATCGACAAACCTTTCCATGCATTTCCTCCATCATTTGTTCCTCCTATTAGTCCTGCATTTCCTACAACCCAACCTTCAGTATTATTGATAAAAAATAGAGCATTAAATGAGCCTGCCGGGCCTGATTGGAAATCAAATGTTGATCCATCAAAATGCGAAATAACAGCTCCACCACAAATCCATACATTATCAACTGAAGGGGAACTAATTCCTGCTAAATTTGAATAAAGCCCACTATTCAAATCTTCAATACCCTCCGGAGTGATACTGAATACGTGCCCGTTATCTCCACAAGCATAGCCTTGTGTTGGTGCGGCAAAATCTATATTTGTCATAGTTGTAGCTATTGTTCCGTGAAAATTCCAGTTTTCGCCCCCATCAACTGTTCTATAAATAAATCCACTTGCACCTCCGGCATATCCTTCATTTTCATCAATCATGTAAATGGATTGAATTGATGTTCCTAACTCTGTGTTTTGTACCTCAAATGTTTCCCCGCCGTCAGTGGTATGGTAGATTTCAGAATTGCTGGAAGTAGTGATCCAACCTTCGTACTCATTAATAAAATAGACGTCAGATAGTCCGGCTCCGGCAGCATTTTCGAGCGGAAACAGATTGGAACTAATGTCGACCCATCCATGTGTTTGATTATAGCTTGCTGTAAAATTACAAGTCTCAGACACGTTTGAAACAACAACTGTTTTTGATTCGGGGGTGAAAGCCATATACAAATGGAATGGCGTAACTGTGTAGGTCCCCTCAGGGAGTCCGGTAAACGAATAGTGACCATCAGCTTCAACTTCAGCATATGCGTTTACAGGCCCTACGAACTTAATTGCAATCTCCTCTTTTGGAAGTCCGGTACCTTCTATCGTGCCAATGATAGAACCGGAGGGCGCACTGTTGTTGTCTGTACGCACTGGCCATACATGTTTTTCAATGGTTTTGTCAGTGTATGAGCCACTATTCAACTCAAAGGTATAATCCCATGCCATATTCTCATCGCTGGCGAGCGTACTCGAAGTCCAGTACCTTAACATTGGAAATTGACTTGGATATGGATAAGGCCATGTTGAAACAAAGGGATTGTTTTTGGGGAGATTTTGAGAATTTTGGCTGCAATCAATAAGGCTTGTCAATTCATTCCGATTTGGCATACGCCAGTCGTTATAACCAAGGTAGTTTTCATTGTTCAGCTTTGCAATATAATCGAGCGAACTTATCCAACCACTACCATATTCTTCATAAAAATCCGGATCACGATTGTACATCAGCAAAGTTTCCTTTGTCCACATCAAACCGGTGAGCCTATCGGTTACAGAACTGTTGTTGTTGTCAATCAACCTGGGTGACGGCCATTCAGTTCCAGCTGCAATTACAGCATCGTCTCCTTCAAAGTATGTTAATATTTGACCGCTTTGCGGAATGGTGATTTCCCCTGTTTCGGTTCCATCGCGAACGGGAAGGAGGTATAGATGATAGTAATCATTTGAAGATAAATCAAGGTTTTTATTCATGTCTTGGAAATCGCCAACCGGGTGACTCAGATAAGTATGCACATAGTATTTTGATAAGAACACGCAGATTGCAGCGTTTCTGCTGCCATCAGGGGTAGTTGTACTCCAATACCCTTCTTTCAGGTTGATAAAAGGATGATTTGCAGGGAACGTAATGCTGTCGTTACCCAGGTTAAGCAGCGAGCGTAGCTCTATATAGTTAGGCGTGCGCCAGTCGTTATGGCCCAGGTAATTTTCCGTATTCAGCTTCACAATGTAATCGAGGGCCGTGGTCCAGTTGATATCACCGTCGCCCGGGGTACGGTCTTGGTCGAAGGAAGGATCACGGGAAGCGATCAGGTTGCCATCTTTCACCCACATGAAACCGGTGAACGAATCCGTTACCGATCCATCACCGTTGTCGGTAAAGCGGTTGGGTGGAATCGGGACGCCAATCTGCAGGTCGCCGTCATCACCGGGGTAATAGCTTGTGACCTGGCCCGTTGCAGGCAATTCGATTACTCCTTGCTGGGCAAGTGCGTAAGATAAAAGAAAGAAGGCAAAAGATAAAAGGAGTAGTAGTTTTTTCATGGGTTTTAACTTTATTGCGATATATGGTTGTTCAATAAATGGATGATTATGTCTTTCGTTTTTTTATTCACAGGCAGTAAAACGCCATTCTCTAACTCGATAGAATCAGAAAAATCATCAGCTATTTTGGCTATATAATTCACATTAATGATATGATCTTCGTGTATCCTGATAAAATCAGAATCTTTTAATTGTTTTTCGATGCTGTTAATGGATTCAACAATTTTAGAAGTTGTTCCGTTTAAAAAGTGAATGATGGTGCTGTGTGCTGTCGACTCAAACCGAATGATCTCGGTGTCTTTGAAAAATAGAATCTGGTTTTCTGATACGATCTTCATGATATCATGCGTTATGATGATCGAATATACTGCAGAAATTCAGCTAATTAAGGGGTAAATGATTATTCGCTAGGATTCAATTATTATTCGCGCCTATATAAATATTCTTAATAAACGCAATGCTTTTTTAATTTGATGAAATGCGCATTACATTTTCTCAAATAATTGGAAAAGGGCTTCTTTTTTTCTTGTCGACACCGGTATGGTCGAGTTGTTATTCATTACCAGGTAACCACCATCTGTTTTATCATATCGTAATATGTGCTCCAGGTTCACAAGATGCGATTGGTGGGTTCTGAAAAAACCTGCCTGGCAAAGCAGATCATCGTATTCTTTAAGTGGTTTTGACACAATGAGTTTTTCACCTCCCGTGAGATAAAAAGTCGTGTAATTTACATCGGCTTCGCAATGTACAATATGTTGAACATTCACAATATGAATACTCTCGGATGTTTTCAGCACTATTTTTTTAAGCTTGTCAAGATTGGATAACAAAGTGCTAAGCTTAAAAGCAGTTTCTTCTTTGTTCAAACTTTCATGTGCTTTTTCAATGGCTTTGAGTAACTCGGCAGCAGTAATAGGTTTTAAAATATAATCAATGGCGCTGCATTTGAATGCTTTTATGGCATATTCTTCATGTGCCGTAATAAAGATCACTTTGAAATTGATTTGATCAAACTTCTTCAGCAGGTCGAAGCCAGTGCCATCAGGTAAGTTGATATCAAGAAGCACAAGGTCAGGTGTATTTAACAGGATCAACTCGTAAGCTGATGTAACACTATCAGCTTCTCCAACAACCGCCAACTCAACAGGGCTTAAACCAAGGATATTAATGATGGTTTCTCTCGCTTTTGGTTCATCGTCAATTACTGCTATTGATATCATTGAAGTATATTGGTAGGGTAAATTTAAGGAATTTAAACCAATTTGTAGGGTATGGCAATCTTAATTTTTGTTCCGGTCGCTTGTCCCATAGCATCTTTTAAATCAATTACTTCCATAAAGAATTTGTATTTGTATTTATTATGCAGAATGGATAACCGTTCTTTAGTGATGTTTATCGCCAGCGATTGATGTTGCTTTTTCTTTTCAATATCGCGTGCTTTTTCTCGTCCGATGCCATTGTCCTTAATAATTACTTCGATACATCTGTTGCTTTTAATTGCATAATGAACATTTAAAAAACCCTTTTCCTGTTTGTGTCGCAGGCCATGCTCAATGGCGTTCTCAATAAAAGGTTGGGCAAACATGGGAGGGACCAATATGCTCTCCGTATTTATATTTTCGTCGTGACTGAGTGTGTATTCAAATTTATTTTCAAATCGTAACACCTGCAGTTCAAGATATGCTGTAAGTGTTTTGAATTCGTTTTCCAGTAAAACAAATTCAACCCTCGAATTTTCCAGTGTGAGCCTGATAAGCTCTGCAAATCTGGCTAAATAATCGCCTGCCATTACAGCTTCTTTCTTATAGATAAAACTCTGTATGGCTATGAGTGAATTGAAAATGAAATGCGGATTCATTTGCGATCTTAACAGACGTTGCTCAAGTTCGATGGATTTATGTTTCGCTTTTATTCGGTTCTGGCGGATTAACAGGTAGCTGATTATCAGTATCATAAGTATTCCGGCAGCTGAAACAATAAGTAAATTACGCCTTCTGCTCAATTTCAGTTGCTGAACTTCATTTTTTTCAGTGAGCAGATCCAATTGTTGTTCTTTCTTATCTGTCTCAAACCTTGCTTCAATCTCCCGAATTGTTTTGTATTTACTTTCATTGAGCAAGCTATCTTTTACAGAGGCATATTTTTTAAAATGCTTTAAAGCGGATTTTTCATTGCCTTGGCTCTCGTATAAATCGGCAAGCAATTTATTTGCATTTCTAATGGACTTCAAATTTGCTGATCTATTTGCTATCTCCAGGCTTTGATTTGCCAGTTCAGTCGCCGACTTTATATCCTGATCATTAAATTTGATTTGAGCCAGTTTGATATACGCTTCGGCTATACCGGGTAAGTCTTCTTCTTTTGTTGATATCTCCAGCGCCATTTGAAAGTTTTCGCTGGCTTTTTGTAAATTATTTTCAACCAGGTAGGTTTGGCCAATATTTTTGTAACATTCATCTAATTGATGGCTATAACCCATTTCTTTAAATATGCTAACCGACTGATTTAAATAGTCCCTGGCAAGGTTATAATCAATCTTGTTTAAATAAACTTTTCCCATTCCCAGGTAGCATTCACCCTGGTTCACTTTATCGCCTGTTTCAATAGAGATGGCAAGCGACTGCCAATAATAGTCCAACGCTTTGGAAAAATCTTGCTGTTCTGTATAGATTTTTCCAATATTAAGGTAGCAGGATGATATCCTCCTGGTATGTTCGAGCTGCTCAAATGTTTTAAGGGCTTTGAAATAGTAATCTAATGCCAGTGTGTAATAACCTTTTTTTAAATAGATGGTGCCGTGGTTTGCATAACAAGCTGCTAACCATGAAGGGTTGTTGTCTTTTTTTGCCAGGTCTATTGCCTTCTCGTTATAAATAACCGCCTGATCGTATTTTCCCTGATTTTTATAAACGATTGCTATTTCGCTGTAACATTCTGAAATAATTTCCTGATTGCCCATTTCCATAGCAATTTCAAGTGCCTTGTTATAATTTTTAAGTGCTTTTGAATAATCGCTACGAAAAAAATATTCGATACCAAACTCTATATATACCCGTAACTCAAACCCTTTAAATTGGACATATTCCTTTTGATTATTCGGTTGTTCGACTGCATTTATTCGTTTTAGATTATCATTGATGACAACAAGAGCTTGTTCATAATAATACATTAATGAATCAGTAGGGCCATCAATAAATTGATCACCTAATTCGAACAATATTTGGACTTTTGTTGTATCGTTAAAAGCCCTGTTAAGTTCATTTCTTAATTGCTTACCAGATTTATTTTCCTGGCTGAAAATAGTTTGATTGCCTATGAGAAAGCAAGCCAACAGGTTTATAAAAATGAAATATCTTGAAAACGAAGGCATTAACAATCACTTTATACAAAAATAAGAATTAGGTTTGAATTGTATGCAAATCATGTTTTACTATTAAGAGAAAGTTTGTAATTCTGTGTTTTTCACTATTGCAATAGCGAAGTGCAAAAATATAAAACAGCTTGTCGATAAGAGTTATTGATAATGAGAGGAGTAGGGGGTGCGATAATAAGGTGACAACAAAAAATATAAAGAATCTGCAATAAACTGTTAGTCTTTATATTCGTTTGCTTTACTCCGTATGAGTTCGTAAATGCTGCCTTGCGGGTATACAAGATTGTTAACCTTATTTGTAAAAATGAGCATGGCCATATTCCTGTCAAAAAACCACTCAGCACGTGTGCTGAAACCGGTTCCGCCGCCACTGTGCCCGATGCAGTCGCCCATGCAATGCCAGAAGATATTGGAAACTCCGGAAGCGGGATTTTGAACCGTGAGCATTGTTTCAATAGTACTTTTCTTTAAAATGCGATTGGCTTTATATTCTCCAAAATTGAGGATGGCTATCATAAAATGTGAAAAATCATCAATATTGCTTTTCAGGTTGCCGGCCGGATAATGCCTGTAATTGAACTGCTTAAAAGGTGTATTTATGCCAATATAAGGTGTGGCCAATAAACTTTCATCTAATTCACTGAAGCGGAAAGAGGTTTGATGCATTTCAAGGGGATCAAGAATATATTCTTTGCAATAATCGCGAAAATCTTGTCCAGTAATCTTTTCTACGATCAATGCTAACAAAGGTGTGGCAATGTTTGAATAAAGCTCTTTTTCACCAGGGCGATAATTTTTCCAGACTGAAGATCTGTAGTATTCACCACCCGGAAAAATGTACTCGGGTAACCATTCGCTAATGTGCGGTGTTTTATCGTCGTCAAAAAATTCATAAAAAGCGGGTATCCTATCCTCATCTTCCGGCCAGGCCAGTCCCGAAGTATAATTTAACAACATGGAGGTAGTGATCTTATCATCTGGAAACTTTGGATTACGCACTTCAAATGATAGGTATTGGTTGATGTCAGCATCAAGATCAATACGGCCTTGTTCCCATAATTGCATGGTAGCCACACCAATAAATAACTTGGAAATGGACATGAGTGTATAAGTTGTCTGACTTGTTGCGGAAATTTCGTTTTGGATGTCAGCATATCCAAACCCTCCTTTCCAAACAATTTGATCTTCCTTTATGATACAGGCAACCACCGAAGGAATGCTTTTAGCTTCCATCTCCTTTACGATTTCAGATTCTACCTGGATGAGTTCATTCGTTTGTTTATGGCAACTATTAAAGGAGATGAATACGAATATGCAGGTCAGATATGAAAGATATTTACTCATGTTATTTTATATTTTGAAACCGGTAACCAATTAGCAAAGCAAGACTGACATTCCTGGCTCTTTCTTCATCAAGATCAGGACCATCATAGGAAGGAATAAATCCGTCGATAGGATACATGATGTTTATTAAGCTGTAATTGAAACGGAGCTCGGCAATAAGTTGTCCATTCGGCATATCAAAATCGAATGATAAACCACCAATAAGTCCGAAGTCACCATTTTTTACATTTGACGGATTCTCCTCAACCCTTTCACCATCAATCTTAGTAATTCGCTTTGCATGTAGTTTAAGCGCACCATAAGGTCCTACATAAAAACCGGGATGAAACTTTTTTTGAGGGCGCATGCTGAGGTTCATTAATAAAGGGAGTTGCAGATAGTTTAGATATAGTCGGTATGTGATGTCGTCATATAGAAACTCGATGTTGTAATTCAAACCCTGCCTGGCATATATAAGTTCAGGCTGGAAATTAAAAAGCCTGTTAATTTTGACAGTGCCAAAAACGCCAAACTGGTATGTAACAAGTGGGTTTCTATGTGTCAGGTAATTAATCTCATAACCCAGGTAAGGGGTTTGACCTTCCACTGCAAACACAATATCTGAAACGCCCAGACCACCTTTAATTCCTATTTGAGAATAGGCAGTCATACTGAACAAGAAGAAAATAGATGGCATAAAAACAAAATAAATAGCGCTTTTCATCTTTTAATGCTTTTGAGGTTTCGCAGCTTGTTGAAAGTGATAAATATGGCTCCAAAAATTATACCTTAGGTTGTAACTATCAATTAAACAAATAGATACAGTTCAAATATTTTACAGTTGGATTTTAAAATTATATGAAATTGGACAGGGGTCGTACGAAATCGAACACGCCGGTTGGGAGTAAGTAAAAACTAATAGCTTAAAAGAACTATTCTAAAAAGAATTGCAAATGTTAAAGAGGGTATCAATAGCTTTTTTATTATGGCTGAACTGGCAGACTGTCTCCTTCATATGCTCAAAATATTTACCTTTTATTCCCTCAACTTCTGCCGATGTGGCCAGCCAGACGGGTGTGGCAGCGCCTTGTTCCGGAGATTCATGCCCGCCATAACCCAAGTTGCTGGCTAAAACAGAGCGAACATCACCCGGATGACATGCGTTTATAGTAATGTTACTTTCTTTCACTTTCTCAGCAAAAGCCACTGTTAACATACGATCGGCTTGTTTGCTCTGCCGGTAGGCGGTATCATTGTTGTATTGCCTGCGTTTAAATTCCAGGTCATTTATATCAAGGTTACCTGCCCAATAGGAAGCCACATTCACAATTCGTGATGTGACCGCTTTTTTAAGATGTGGCAGAAAATATTGTATCATCCAGAAATAACCCAATACATTGGTCGCAAATTGCATTTCGATGCCTTCCGGTGTTTCTTCCCTGTTCCTCGGTGTAACTGCGGCATTGTTGATAAGTACATCAACCGGTTCAGTCCAATGATCAGCTATGGAGGCAACTTCCTGCTTTCGCGACAGGTCAGCCAAAAGGAAAGAGATGTGTGAATTGCCCGTTTCCTTTTTCAGCCGGTCAATAAGCTGATTGGCTTTGGTTTCATTTCTGGCCACAAGAATAATTCTATATTCCTTTTGTGCCATATTTGTGGCTATGGCGTTACCGATTGCCCCTGTTGCTCCGGTAATCAATACTGTTTTCATATTTTTATCGATGTTGTTTATTATTAAACTCTCTGTATTTTAACACAGCTTTCGACTTCTGTCATCTTTCATCTGTCTTCAATCTCCCATATTTTAATCTCTTAAAAATAACACAATTCCCATAATTCATGTTCTTAAAATTTTAACTTTGTATTGAATTCATCTACCATGAAAATTCTTTATAATAAAAAATTTCTATTACATAATGCTGATTGCCAGGCGGAGGGGCCTTACCGGATTAAGGATTTTCAGGATATTGAGGATACAAATGTAAATGGTGAACAATGGATTAAACTGGTACACCCTGAGGATTATCGTTATGGAATTAAACAGGCATGTTTCAACGGCGAGTTTTTAGCAGAATTACAATTATCAAAAATTAGTTATGAAGATGCCTGTCTCGCTGTTGGCCTCACTGTTAAAGCTTCTGAGAATGGTGATTTCGCGGTTGTCCGTCCACCAGGACACCATGCCGGAAGAGAAACAGCCACGGGTTTGTGCTTGTTCAATAACATTGCTATAGCTGCACAAAAACTAGTAAAAGAGGGAAAACGTGTTTTTATACTCGATATTGATGCGCATCATGGCAATGGCACCCAGGATATTTTCTACAATAGCAAAGAGGTGCTTTTTTGTTCCATCCACCAGGAAGGCGTTTACCCACATACCGGCTTCGTGATAGAAACAGGCAAAGGCAAAGGCCACGGATTTAATTATAATTTCCCGCTAGAAGCTGGGATGGGCGATAAAGAATTTCTCGACAGGGTGGATAAAGCCATTAAAATTGCCAGGCAATTCAAGCCCGATGTAATTGGGGTTTCGGCAGGTTTTGATGGCTATGAAAATGATATGCTTATGGGCTTAAAGTACACCAAACATGCCTTTTACGAATGTGCCTATAAATTAAGAAAAGCATTTAAGAAGGTGCCCGTTTTTGCCGTTTTAGAAGGTGGTTACCATGATGAGATCCGCAGCCTGGTTGATACGTTTATCGAGGGTATTGAAAACGGTAGCAAGCCTCCCAGGTTAAAATTTAATGAAGATATGGCCATCGGCTGATCGGATTTCTCTAGTTGATATTTTTTTTACTATTTTTATGGACGCAACCATTAATTCTGAAAATGATCTATCTACTTCATTTTATAAAAACCGGAGTATTCTTCAAATTCAAGTGCTTTACAGGTTTGCTACTCATCACGGTCTTTTCACAATTTCATCTTTACAGCCAGATTAACAACATTACGAAAGAAGATGGTTTAACATCCCTGAATGTCACATGCTCCTATGTTGATTCTAAGGGTATTGTGTGGATTGGTACAAGCGATGGTTTGAATGCATATGCCGGTTCTAAATGGTATGCCATTACATCTATTGAAGATAGCAAATTAGGGAAGTCGGAAGCCCTCGGGCGAATCGAAACTATTTTTGAAGATAGTGAAGGCCGGATTTGGGTAAGTGTCATGGATAAAATATTCCTGTATCACAATAGCTACTGGACGGTGTTTGCTGAAACCGAAATTGACGATTATGTTGCTAAGGGTTTTTATGAAGATAATAGGGGATGGATATGGGTGATGCTGGAACACTTCAAGGACTTTAGTGATATTCCTGAAATAAAATTTTCATTCCTTGGCGGCACTCTGGAAATGTATAACGGCGTCAACTGGTATAAATTTAATGAAGATGTAGCCGGTACGGCAGCATACAGCGGGCAGGGCATACCCAGGTATTTTACCAATATAATGCAAGATAAAGAAGAAAATATCTGGTTGGGTTCCTTAAAAGGTCTTTATAAATTTGATGGCGTTGAGTGGATTCATTATGATGAAGAAGATATGATTTCGGAAAAAGTATTGAAGCTAATGCTTGACCAAAATGGTGTTGTATGGGCGGCTACAGAATATGGTATTAGTTATCAGCAAGGTGATGAATGGATTGATCTGACTAAAAAGCAAGGATTGTGTGGTACAACTGTTTATGATATGAAGTTGGACCCGGATGGCAGAATATGGGCTTACACAAGGAATAACCTCCGTTTTTCAGGTATAAACCTGATTGAAAATGGAAAATGCATACCCTATGATAGGCATAAAACGAGCCTGAAAGGAACCATCGAACAACTTATATGGAACAATGGAGAAATAATTGCATTTGCTAGCGATGGCGTTTCATTATATGATAAAAGTAATACATGGGAACAGTTTGGAAAGGCTGAAGGCTTGAGCGAATCAAAATTCTATAAAATTGTTCAGGATGAGGCAGGGCATATCTGGTTAGCCAGTAACAAATCTCTTTACAAATATAATGAAGGAAGCTGGCTGCTATTAAAAGAACCCGAAGAATGGGAGGTGCTTACTATGATGGTAGATAAAACAGGAGCTGTTTGGGTAGGGACTGATAAAAAAGGTATGTATAAATATAAGGCAGGAGTATGGACCCAGTATTCTATTGGGAATGGCCTTATCGATAACGAAGTGAATGAAATTTTTGAAGATAAAAAGGGAAATGTCTGGGCCATAACCAAAAAGGGAATCAGTATTGCATCCATCGAATAAAATGCCATATTTTACGTTATTGTGTCTATCCTTATTTTGCAAATTGAATTCACTGAATTTTATTTTGCAACAACGGATTTTTTATTTTTGCTAACGCAATGCTTAAGATGAAATTACAAATAAAAAACACTTTTTTACTACTGCTCACATTGATAACAATAATGTCGTGCTCAGTGGAAGAGCGGATGGCATCCAGCTTTGTGATGGCCAATAATACTAGGAGTATATTGGTTTTTCCGGCAGAATTTGTTTTTAAAGTGAATCAGAAAAAGGAAATTCTTGATTCGTTAAATATCACAGACGAGTCAAAATTCGATTCCGTTTTATATGTGCATTCCGATTATCTAAAGCATCTTAACGATTCACTGTTCCTTGCAAATTATACACTTGGTTACAAACAAGAAATGACAGCACTCGGGTTTAGAGTTTATGATCAGAATCAAACCCAGGATTTTCTTGAGGTGGATACCAATGCCTACGTGGCCAATATTGCGCAGATTGAAGTTGAAGAAACCCTTTACGATTACCGGGCTGGACAGAATATTTATGGGCACTACTATTATTATGATTTTCTGCTGAATGCAATTGTAGTCAATTCATGGATTGAAATGAAAAAAGTGGATGATAATGGCAATGGCGAACAAATGTATTTCGCGACGGATATTATTACGGATGACTTTGAAGGTGATTTTCATGCCGATGTATTTGCCGGAGAGATGCGCTTCGTATACAATATTGATACACTTCAAATCGAAGCGCTTTACAATTTTGCTTTCATTTTGGGTCGGAAATATGCCAGTTATACCATGGATTTGCTACTTAATAAATACCTTGATGAAAATGTGCCGGATGGAAAACGATCGGAAACATACTGGCGATTTGATCCATATCGAAAAGACTTCTTCCCCGAAGAAGAAAACAAATTCATCCCAATGGGTGAATAACAAATGTAATTGCTCTAAGGCAGGTATTCCTTGTCAATATTACGCAATGACTTAAACAGATTCCTTTTCGCTTTAGGATGAATGGTTTCTAACTGCTTAATAAAATCTCTGGCTTTGGTTCGATTTGTTTTGTCTTCAAAGGGGCATTCATGTTTTAATTGAGGGTAGTTCCTTATTTGGGCAAATTCACTCGTGTCCTTATTGCTGAGTAAAATAAGCGGGCGAATGGATTGAATGGCGCCTTCAAACATATTTAGTTTACCGGGCAAGGATGAAATGTTCCCGTGGTATGCCATGTTGATCAGTAAAGTTTCAACCGCATCATCCATGTGGTGTCCAAAAGCCAGCTTCTGAAAACCGTTTTCAACGGCAAATGAAAATAATTCCTTCCGGCGATGCCATGAACAAACAAAACATGGCGACTTTTTGCCCCGGCTTTCAATGTCAGCTCTTATACTTTTAAAATGTAAGTTGACGGATAAGCTATCCGTTAGCTGTTTCAGTTTTTTCCTATCTACCTCATATGGAACATCTTCTACGTTAATATGAACAGCTTCTATCTCAAATTGTAAAAAGTCATAGTTTCTTAATGCCGATAAAGCTTCCAGTAACACCAACGAATCCTTCCCGCCACTTAATGCTACCAATACACGATCATTATTGTCGATCATTTCGTATGTGCCAATAGCTTTGGCCACCTGGTTCTTTACATATTCAATATGTCGAATTTGATACTTTGAAAGTTGGGGTTTGGCATCCATGTTTAAGCCACCTTGTGCTCAACAATATCTTCCTCTATTCTTAAATTTTCAATAATGAACCCTTGTCTTTCAGGTGTGTTTTTTCCCATATAAAATGAGAGGGTCTCAGCTACTGACGACTCGCGTCGCAATATTACCGGATCGAGGCGAATGGTAGCACCGATAAAATGTTTGAATTCTTCAGGCGAAATTTCACCGAGTCCTTTAAACCTTGTTATCTCGGGGTTGGCACCTAATTTATTGATAGCTTCCACTCTTTCTGAATCGTTGTAACAGTATATTGTTTCCTTTTTATTACGTACCCTGAACAGGGGTGTTTGCAAAATATACAAATGTCCTGATTTTACAAGGTCAGGATAAAATTGCAGAAAGAATGTAAGCAGCAGTAGGCGGATGTGCATGCCGTCCACATCAGCATCAGTAGCGATTACAATATTGTTGTACCGAAGATCTTCCATGCTTTCATCAATATTCAGTGCCGCTTGTAAGAGGTTGAATTCTTCATTCTGGTACACGATCTTTTTACTGAGGCCATAGCAATTCAAAGGTTTTCCTTTTAAGCTGAAAACGGCCTGTGTTTGTACATTCCGCGATTTGGTAATGGAACCGCTTGCAGAATCTCCCTCAGTAATAAAAAGGGTGGTATCAAGCCGGTTCTCATGGTTGGTATTAAAGTGCAGCCTGCAGTCGCGAAGCTTTTTATTATGCAGACTGGCTTTTTTTACGCTTTCTCTGGCAAGTTTTTTAATACCTGCCATGTCCTTTCTTTCCTTTTCTGATTGAAGTATTTTCTTGTACAGTGCATCCGCCGTTTCAGAATGAATATGCAGGTAATTATCCAAGTTACGTTTAATAATATCGTGGATGTAGTTGCGTACGGTTTGGCCACCAGGTTCAATGTGTTGCGAGCCAAGCTTGGTTTTTGTCTGCGATTCAAATACTGGCTCCTGCACCTTAATGCTAATGGCTGCAATTATAGATGTGCGGATATCACTGGTGTCAAAATCTTTATTGAAAAATTCCCTGATCGTTTTTACAATAGCCTCTCTAAAAGCGCTTTGATGTGTGCCGCCCTGGGTGGTATGTTGTCCGTTTACAAATGAAAAATATTCTTCACTATAAGCCCTTGAGCTATGGCTGAATGCACATTCAAAATCATCTTCCTTTATATGTACGATAGGGTAGATAACCGGGCCATTGCCATTGATATTATGTTCGAGCAGATCGAGCAAGCCATTTTTAGCCTGCATTTTTTGCCCGTTGAAAATAATGGTCAACCCATTGTTGAGGAATACATTATTCCAGAGCATTTCTTCAATGTATTCAAACAAGTAGTGAAAATTTCCAAAAAGCTCACTGTCAGGAATAAAAGTGATAATCGTGCCCTGATTTTTGTCGGAGGCTTCAATCGGAAAGTCATTTACAACAGCGCCACGTTCATATTCAAGAATCTTGGTTTTTCCGTCACGCACGGATTGGACCTTGAAATAAGAAGATAAAGCATTTACGGCTTTCGAGCCTACACCATTAAGTCCTACGGCTTTTTTAAAAACCTTCGAGTCATACTTAGCACCAGTGTTAATCTTACTCACACACTCGTCTACTTTCCCGAGTGGCATACCGCGGCCATAATCCCTGATAGTAACTTCTTTTTCATTAATTGTTACTTCAATGGTTTTTCCGTGTCCCATTACATATTCATCAATGGAATTGTCGATGATCTCTTTGATGAGTACATAAATGCCATCGTCATGCGAACTACCGTCGCCGAGTTTACCAATGTACATACCTGGCCTGAGCCGGATGTGTTCTTTCCAGTCTAACGATCGAATGCTATCTTCTGTATATTCTGCCGACATTTCACCAAATTTGCCACAAAAGTAGAAACTTAAGAAACAGCAATGCGCAATAAGGTAAATAGTTTTTAAACAAGACGTGTTGAAATCTTTGTCAAATAAAGGTTTTCACCTGGTTGATAGCAGGTTTATATACACCATCCTTCGCCTATCCTTATCAACCTAAGTGTGAGCGAACGATATTGTGTGAAGTTTAAAGCTTTCTCTCGATGCCGGTCCCTGCCTGCGGCTGGCAGGCTTCACTTCGCCTCGCTGCGTTCAGGAGGACAATTTTCGTTTTTTCAGGAAATTATTGGGTTATTAGGGGCTTTTCTCTACCCTTAATCAGTTTTTCCTTTACGGGTATTGATACCCAAGATGGGATAAAGGCCGCAAAAACTTGTAAATGCAGTAACCAAGGGAATTAGTGCCAATAAACCCCACCAACTCTGGTAGTAAAAACCCAAAGCCGCTATTATGATCGCTAATAGAATGCGCACAACCTTATCAATATTTCCAACGTTCTTTTTCATTTTTTTTAAATTTTATGATGTTAAAGGTATGAAATTTGCCAATGCAAAATAATGTATTTTTGAGATTCGTTGTCGAATATAATTAGTCTATGGCTGGAATCACACTCATACATCAGCAATCTCAGTTAGATCCTTTTTTTTTAAAGCGTATAACTGCAAGCATAGAAGAACTGACGGATGTGCGCATTTTATTGCATGAAAAAGAATTCCTTTTAATTGAGAAGTCAAAGCAAAATTACCCGGTGCTGTTAATAGATCATCAGGCATATGTTTGCGTAA
>JAZBOW010000274.1:0-17288 GCA_036351335.1 Bacteroidales bacterium
GATATGGCCAATAAGAAAAGTCAGTATGTAAAAAAATACGATTACCATACGGGTAAATTACTTTGGACTTCTTCAGAAATAAAAGGCGCCAAAGCCATTCCGGGGATGATCGTATTGGATGATGTGGTGGTGTTACAGATCGGAGGTTTGGTTGAAGTACAATACCGTCAGAAAATCGTGACACAATACTATACCATTTATTACGACATCGTCAAATATGATAATGCAAAACCAAACGGGGTTCAGGCATTCAATACATTTGATGGATCGCTCAGGTGGGATAGTGAAAGGTTTAAGAAGGGCATAACCAATGGTGTTTCTGTAGGCGGAAATCATATCGTTTGCAGCGGCAAGTCGCTTTACTCTATTAATATTGAGAACGGTGATGTGAATTACGAGGTCCCTGTTTCTAAAGGTGGGGTAGGGAATGCGCAGATGATCCTGGCCCAGGGTGATAATACGATTATCGTTATTGGTGAAAAAGGGCTCTCAAGTTTCAATTCCGATGACGGCTCTTTTATCAAGAATTCGGTTTATAAGAGTTCTGCTCCATCAGGTCAGATTGGGGATCTGCTATTAATGAAAACCGATAAAGATGATGCGGCTGTATTTAACCTTGCTGATTTATCATTTAAACAATACAATGCGCGTAAAGGTGCCATTACCTCTTTTGAAAAAGAAGACGGTAAATACCTGTATGTGTATGAAAAAGACCAGGTGACTAAACTGAAAACAGAATAATTAACTAAAACCGTAAAAAAGAGTCTTCACCCGGAGGCTCTTTTTTTTACCTGATAAAGACTTTCTTCGAGACAGACGCACCATCTGAATTAACCTGTAAGAGATATGTACCCGGCTGCAGGGAATGGGTATTTATCCGCGTCAGATTGCTTTCAATATGCCCCTGATCAATTAGAGTTCCATCCATACTGAACACTTTGTATTCAAATGATTCAACGCTGGTTTTAAAGTCCAAATACATAAAGTTACTTGCCGGATTCGGATAAACTGACATGTTTTGAAGCAGGCTTTGTTCATTAACCGCCAGATAAGAAACTTCGAGCAAAGCGCTGTAAATTGGTAGTTGTCCGTTTTCGCCTTCAAAATCAAGTTTTTTAATAAATGTATTATCAGTCACATCAAATTCAAATCGCACGCCAGCATCAAATGTGCCGCCTTTATCAGTAAGTCCGATCAAGTTACCATCTACTATCTTTGTCAAACTACCGGTAGGATTAGCACCATTTAAACCATCAAATGTAAATAGCTTGTTGATCTGATAGTTAGTAATATCATATGAGTAGATTGTCCCATAGGAATCGTTTCCGGAAATCTCATTTTTCATGGCCATACCATATAAAATTCCATTCCAAACTTCGATAAGGCTCCCCGCGGGTTCACTTCCGGCGTTCTGTCCATTAAAATCTACTAATTTTGTGTATGTATCACTTATGATATCATATTCAAAAAGCACTCCCGAATTAAAATCGCCGCCTTTGGGGGTAATGCCATATAGCTTTCCATTAGATGCCTGCAGTAAATTGCACACAGGAATGGCGCCGTTTGCAGGATTAAAGTCGTACAATTGTTCATAGACATCTGTTCCTGGGTCGAATGAGAATAATACACCGGCATTAAAATTACCACCGTAACTGGTAAGTCCGTAAAGCAAACCGTTGCTTCCAATGATTAATCCACCTTCAGGGTGCGCCCCATCACTTCCTGTAAAGTATTTTTTAACGGTAATGCTTGTTTCTCCTGGTACATATTCAAATATTACTCCCGACTGATCTTCCCCACCATTTCGGGTCATGCCAAAAATATGGCCATTAGTGTAATTTACGAGTTGCCCTGTGGGGTGAAATCCTTCGGTGCTACCGTTAAATTCGAGTATTTTTTTGTATTGAAAATTATCGTCATTAAATTGAAAAATAGTGCCGAAGTCGATATTACCACCAGGTGTAGTGCCATAAAGATGATCGTCTGAGGCGAGGATTAAACTGCCTATCGGACTGTCGCCATTGCTATATTCGAAAGAGTGAACCGTTTGTTGCTCTTCACCATACCTGTTGGTAAAAAAAATAGTTCCAGCGTTATATTGACCACCTTTACTTGTTAGAGCCCAGTATAATATCTGCGAATTAGCCGTGAAATAAGATAGCAGTAATACGAGAATGAATGTTATTCTGATTGAATGTTTCATTAAAAAAATGTCAGGTTACTCTACATAAACTTTCGAAACTATAGGTGTAATTCCTGAAGGCTGAAGTACGTTTAATGTCCATTCGCCAGGTGTCAAATCAGTAAAAGCTGCACCTTGACCATCTAAATAAACCGGATCACCGGAACAGTCATTTTTGATGGTTTCAGTACCATATAAAGTGATGTTAATAAAGTCTGCTCCAAAAGCCGGTTGAAACTCTTTGAAAGTAAAACAATTATTGTCGCCAACTTTGCCATAAAACAACACTTCAAAAGCATCAGCAGAACTAATAGTATCGCTGTGGCTGACACTATCTACTTTAATAATGAAGTCTTTTGTCTCCGGAGTGTCATCCTTATTACAACCCTGACTGGAAATTAAGAAAATACCCGTAATTACTAAGATTGAAATGATAAATTTTGATTTCATATGAATTTTTTTATTTGTGTTTGTTACAAAAATTGTGCCCGATAAAGGTGTTGCTGTTTAATGAGAATGACTGTTTTTAAGTTTCACTTTTATTTGAGAGAAGGTCTTTCAATTCATCTATTTGTTCAAGCGTACCCAGGACAAATAATTTTGATTCGGGAATAAGTTTGGTGTCAGGAGAAGGATTCATAATCAGTTCTCCTTGAGCAGTTTTCATTCCAATAATATTGGCCCCTGATTTCCTTCTTATAGCAAACTCACGAATGGGCTTATTTCTCATTCCTTCAGGTAGTTCATGGCATGCGATCTCCATTAACTGGGTGGGTGTATCGCTGTGCAATGTGAGATGCTCTAAGAATTCCACAATATCAGGTTGCGCCACGAGAGTGGCCATATGTGCTCCGCCAACACGTTCTGGCAGCACGACGCTGTCAACACCAGCCATTCTGAGTTTCTTTTCAGCACTGTCGCTGGAAGCACGACTGATAATTTTCAAGGCAGGATTTAATGCCCTGGCAGTTAGCACAACGAAAAGATTGTCAGCATCATTTGGCAGCGTGGTAATGAGTGCCCTGGCTGTTTTTACGTCACCTTTGATCAACACTTCATCATCAGTTGCATTGCCTTCAATAAAACGAATAGGTCTGCCAATATTATTGATCACAATCTCATGGTTTTCATCAATCACAACCACGTTCGAGCCAAATGCCATCAATTCTTTCACAACCTGATCACCATTACGGCCATAACCTACAACTACAACATGATTTTCCATTTTGGTATTTTTTTTTCGTTTGCTAAACCCTGGATAAAAAAAGCTCATCTGCCTCTTAAACAAGCTTTGAGTAATGGATGTGATAAAGTAAGTTAAAACCCCGAGGCTTCCTAGTATGAGAAAAGAAGTGAAAACTTTACCCGCGTCTGATAGAGGTTGCGCTTCCCTAAAACCTACTGTTGACATTGTGATGATAGTCATGTACATGGCGTTAACAAAACTAAAATCATCAATCATCATAAAACCTATAATTCCGATAATAATGATGGTAATAAGGTAGAAACCTGCCAATATCAGATCCCGTTTACTGTCTTTATCCACATTTGCTTTTTAAGAGAAATACAATACAAATTTAGAAAAACTAACGGTGCAACCTACATATTCTTGCCGATCAAACTATGACCAAAGCGGCAGCTCAGGCATCTTTTTTTATCGCAGTAGTTTTTTTTCAATTGAATAATGGCTTGCGATTGCTTGGCATTCTCAATCTTTAAGCCCAATGATGTATATTTTTTCGTGATCGAGTTCTTTTCCGCTTTGATCTGTTCATACCACAATAGCGCTTTATCCTGCACATCATGACGTTCAAGGATTTTACCATAAATAAATGTGAATGGAATAACAGTATTGATAAGTATAAGATCAATGGAGCTATTCCCTAGTTGTACACTTTTTGGTTTAGATATGCGATCAAAATTTGAGTGGTCGAGCCAATAAGCATGTGCTTTCACTTTAAACAAGGTCCTTACATCGTTTATGCGGTTCAATTCAAGCATTCTAGTTAATTGTCCCGAACTTGATATTAACAGCGAAGCGAGTTGCGATAATCTGATAGTCGGAAAATTAGATGGTCGCATTCGCAGAAACTTCCATAGTTTTGGGTCCAAAGCTTTAAGCTGATACTTTCCTGATAAGAAATGATACTCCTTTTTCAAGGTGTTCGGATAATTATCTTTGAAATTTTTCAACAGCATTCCCGATTGGCCATAGAGTAGAGCTTCCAATTGATCAATCCGGTTCATATGTCTGCTCAAAATTTGAAAAGGAAGCGATTTTGCCATCAATTCAAAAGCATCAGCATTGGTATTGAAACCAAAATTTCTGGATAGCTGCCTGTAAAATATCTCGGTGAAATCAAGCTGACTTAACCCTAATTGTTGGGCTATTGTCAACGCTTTTTCTTCAAGCCGCTCAATACAGAGGCTCTCAAACCAGGCAAATTGTGTAAAATGATCGATTTGTTTTAACTGTTTTTCACATGGTATCCAGTTTGAATTGTTGATAAACGATTGATAGGTGTCTAAAATCTTTGGATTAAACAGACCTTTTAGAACTATCGTCGGGATTTTTTCTCCATTTTTTCGGCAAACAGGGGCGTCGTCCGTATAGACCACATGAAGAATTATATTATCGTATACAGGGTCTTTTTGATGCTGATGCAATTTCCAGTCGGAAGATTTTACATGCACCTCGATATTGCCAGCCCATGTGGTATTCCCAATTTTTATTTTGGCATTAAAAAAGTCCGGACCACTATCTTGATTTCTAGTTCCGGAGTGAATAATGCGTATTCTTTCGCCAGATTTATTGACAGACAATTGATCCGAATAAAACAGTTTATTGCTCCACAGATATATTAAAAACTCCTCATTCATGCATATAAATCAATGAAATAAAAAAAACAGCTACAAGGTTATTGATAAAAAAAATAGTATTTGCCAAATTCATTCAGAAAGCTTACTTTTGCTTTAACTGATTTAGATTATTAAATGGCAAATGAACAAATATTAATTTCCGGTATTGAGTATAAAGTTAGGAAATTAATTGATGAGAATATACATTTGAAATCGGAAAATAAATTATTGCACGAAAAGTTACAGGAAGTAACTGACAAAGTGAACAATTTAACCAAAGAACTGGAAACTAATAATAACGAATTATTTAAATATACACTGGCAAATACGCTTGAAATAGAATTTGGTGTTGAGGAAGGCAAAAAAAAAATTGATAGTTTGATAAAAGAAATAGATATGTGTATTGAGGTTTTAAGTCGTTAAATTATAGTTTGCAAAAATTAAATGGAAGCGAATCAAAATATAAAAATTACAATTGCTGGCAGGCCTTACAGATTGACTGTGAAGTTGGAAGAAGAAGAAACTGTGAGAAAAGCCGCTGATTACGTAAATCAGACAATATTGGATTATTCAAAAGCGTTTGAATATAAGGATCAGCAAGATTTGTTTGCCATGATAGCTTTGCAAACCTCGGCTAACTCGTTACGCCTTGAAGAAGAAAGATCGTTCAGAAATAAGGATTTGGAAATAAAGTTATCTGAAATAGATGAAGTTTTATCATCTTATCTTAAAAAGTAATAAAGCGTTCTTAAAGTAATATTGCCCGCGTAATCCAAACTGTGTGTAAACTCAACACTACAACAATTAGGGATAAGCTCATTAAATTGTAGAACAGACCTGTTTACCTAACTGGGATTCTCTTCATTGAGGACACTGGTAGTTCGAAGATTTAGGCAGCCCTAAACGTGTCGAATCGGGGTTTACTAATCCCTTGGATTATTGCGGGCTTTTTATTTCAAGCCAGCCAATAAATTACATATTATGTACACACTTATTTTAATTGCTGTAGCAATTGCGGGTTTGGCGATAGGAGTTTTATTAACCGCTACATTGATGAGACGTTCCGTTTTAAAGAAAAGCAGGGAAGTGCTTGAAGAAGCCAAGGAAAAAGCGGAAGTGATCAAAAAGGACAAGATACTACAGGCCAAAGAGAAGTTTTTGCAACTCAAAGGCGAACATGAAAAAATTGTAGCTGAGAAAAACAGTGTGATCCAAAACGCTGAAAATAAAGCCAGGCAGCGGGAAGCCGCCATATCCCAAAAATTTGAGGAAAACCAGCGAAAGCAAAGGGAGTTAGATACCCTGAAGACGAATTTAACGAATCAGTTGGAAATTCTTGATAAAAAGCAACAAGAAGTTGACCGCCTTCACGACGAACAGATAAAGCTGTTGGAAAAAGTAGGTAACCTGTCAGCGGAAGATGCCAAAGCTCAAATAGTGGAGTCCCTAAAAGGAGAGGCTAATGCGGAAGCGATGGTGCTTGTTAGGGAAATTATAGATGAAGCCAAGTTAACAGCAAATCGGAAAGCAAAAAAGATCGTAATTGAAACTATTCAGCGTACAGCTGCTGAACATGCAATTGAAAACACGGTCTCTGTATTCAACATCGACAGCGATGAAATTAAAGGACGGATCATTGGTCGCGAAGGCAGGAATATTCGTGCACTCGAAGCCATGACTGGTATTGAAATCATTATCGATGATAGCCCTGATGCTATTCTCCTTTCTGGATTTGACCCTATTCGCCGTGAAGTGGCTCGGCTATCATTACAAAAATTGGTTTCTGATGGTAGAATTCACCCTGCACGTATAGAAGAAGTTGTTTCTAAAACCAAAAAAGAAGTTGATCAGGAAATTCTGGAAACAGGTAAGCGCACAGTAATTGACCTTGGTATTCATAACATGCATCACGAATTGATCAAACTCATTGGTCGCATGAAATACCGGGCGTCATACGGACAAAACCTGTTAGCACACTCAATTGAAGTTGCAAATTTGAGTGCCACAATGGCTTCAGAACTTGGGTTAGATCCAAAAAAAGCCAAGCGAGCCGGACTCCTCCACGATATTGGAAAAATTGCTGAAAATGAATCAGAGTTACCTCACGCCATCCTCGGAATGAAACTCGCCGAAAAGTTCAAGGAAAAACCTGAAGTAAGTAATGGTATCGGCGCACATCACGATGAAGTTGAAATGGAATCGCTTATAGCGCCTATAGTGCAGGTATGTGATGCTATATCAGGTGCACGACCCGGTGCCAGGCGAGAAGTTGTTGAAGCATACATCCAACGACTTAAGAAATTGGAAGAACTGGCTTTAACATATCCTGGTGTAGTAAAAACGTACGCAATTCAGGCTGGCCGTGAGTTAAGAGTTATTGTTGGCGCGGATAAAGTAAGCGATACAGAAGCTGATAAAATATCTTATGAATTATCCCGGAAAATCCAGGAAGAAATGACTTATCCCGGTCAGATAAAGATTACGGTTATTAGAGAAACAAGAGCCATCAGTTACGCGAAATAAATTTCACTAAACAAGCAATTTATGAAAAAGATCATTTTAATTCTGACTTTCTGTTGTGTTTTTATAATACTTAAGGCACAAGAAGAATCACCTACTTTAAAGGGAAAAACACAATTGAATATTGGATTAGGAATTTTTGGATGGGGTGGTGCCAATATATATCCTCTCCATGCAGGTGTAGATTTTTTTATTATTAACCATTTAAGCCTTGGTATTGATATGAATTGGAGATACATTAATTATACCAGCCATGCCCATCAATTATTTTCTGCGCAAGCCGTAATTGACTACCACTTGAATGAAGTTATGCAACTTCCAAATGCTTGGGATGTTTATGCTGGTATTAAAGCCGGACCTGGGTATATGACGGATCCTGACAATTGGAATGCTTTATATGATGACGGGATCAAATTTGTTTTTGATGGCAGGTTTGGAGGAAGGTATTATTTTAATGAAAAGCTGGCTGTTAATGCGGAAATCGGCCTAATGACTATAAGCGAATCCAAAACTTCAGGTATCGCTTTCACCGCCGGTATCACATCTAAACTTTAAAAAAAAAATCTTGATTTAAGTCAAGATTAAATTTTATATTTGCCCCCAATTTTAATCAAAATAACTAAATACATATTGTTATGAAAAAAATAGTAACTCTTTTACTGGTTGTAATGTTTGCCATAACAGCAAACGCTCAACATATTTTTAACAAAGGTGACATGCTTTTTAATGCAGGCATTGGTATGGGTGCATATGACGGCTGGATTCCTTCCGTGAATGTAAGTGGTGAAATAGGCGTGATCCCAACCGGTGATATAGGTTTGGTTTCTTTTGGCGGTATTTTGGCCTACAAATATTCAAACTGGTCTAATACTATCTACGGTGGCTCTTATGATTATAATTATAGCCAATTTACAATTGGGCCACGAGCTGCCTGGCACGTGCATGCGTTTGAAAGTGATAAATGGGATGCTTATGCTGGTGTTGGTTTTGGCGTGAGATTCTGGACCCAATATACTTGGGATCCGGGAAAGACAGATTACGTAAATAAAGCTAAAGTAAGTCCATACGGAGAAGCTTTTGTTGGCGGGAGAATGATGTTTAGCGAAACATTTGGTTTATTTGCTGAAGTTGGGTATGGGACTCTTTCCGTTATTAAATTTGGCGTAACCTTTGGTTTTTAATCTACCATAGATCAATAAAAAAAAAGCGGCTTTCGCCGCTTTTTTTTTATTCTGTTTTTTCAAACTCCCTTATTAATTCCTCCGGGGTTTTACCGAGGTTTTTTAACGACATTTCCGCATCATCAGCGAAATCACTATCTGGGTATTTTATAAGAAACTCTTCGTAGTATTTTTTCGCGTTGTGGAGATCTCTTAACTGGTCTTCATATACAAATGCCTTTAAAAACAACACGGAAGGCGTTTTATTATAATCAGGATAGTTCTTAAGAAGCCAGTCAAACAAAATAATGGTTTCTTTGGGACGCCGCAAATTCATTGAAAGATCAGAAGCACGGAAAAGGTACACTGGCGCCAGTGAATCTTTCGGATATTCAGTAGCATATTCCTGGTAAAGGGCTATCAGGTCTATCGCATCCTCCTTACTTACCTGAACATCCTGGTTGTTATAAAGTTTATCCTCCATCGCACTGATGGCATCTTTTAAATCTGCATTTTCACTACCTTTTTGAGGGCTGGAACAAGAAAAACTCATCAAAATTACGGCTGCTAAAAAATAATACTTTCTCATTGTTTTAATTTTTAATATAAGTTCGTAAAATTACTTTTTTCCCTTTTTCTTCGGATAGATCATTTTATATCCAGGATCTACTTTTCCGGTGGATATATCTTTTAACTTCCTTTTCAGTAATACTTTTTTTATCTGGGGCAATCTCTCGATAAAAACCACGCCATCCGTATGGTCAAATTCATGCTGGATGATCCTTGCAATCAGGCCATCAAACCTTTCAGCTTCATGGAAGTTGAAATTTTCATCATAATAGCTTAGATATACAGTGTCTGGTCTTCTCACATATTCCCTTATCTCGGGCACACTCAAACACCCCTCTTCCATTTCAATTTGCTCACCATCTTCATCCACAATTTCAGCATTTATAAATACCTTTTTAAAATCTTTTGTTTCTGGGTACTCTTCTTCGTAAGGTGTGGCATCAATTACAAATAATCTGATAGCCCGGTTGATTTGTTGTGCAGCCAAACCTATACCTTTTGAAAAATACATGGTCTCGTACATATCTTCAATGAGCTTTTGTAAATCAGGATAATCCTGGTCAATTTTCTCACCTTTCTTTTTTAGTACCGGGTGACCGTATGCTGTGATTGGTAAAATCATAAACTATTTCCTTTTATCTATTGAATTTAGATATGATTGCAATAGCAAAGTAGCACTTACTTTATCTACTAGCGCTTTATCTTGTCTTTTCTTTTTACTTAAGCCGCCCTCAATCATGGCATCGAAAGCCATCTTCGAAGTAAACCTTTCGTCAAACCTTTCGATCTTTACCAGCGGATATTTTTTTATTAGTTTTTTTACAAAGGGCTCAATAAACCTGCTTGCATCCGAAGGCTTGTTCATCATATCTTTTGGTTCTCCAACAATAATCGTGTCCACCTCATTATTTTTCAAGTAATCTTTCAGAAATTGCCAGATGTCTGCAGATCGCACTGTGGCTATACCGTTTGATGTGATGTGCAATTCATCTGTAACCGCAATACCAACCCTTTTTTGTCCGTAATCAATAGCAAGTAATCGTCCCATATATTCGAGGGGCAAAAATAGTATTTTTTAATATGTTGATTTTTAATAATTTTATCCTTTTAAGAAAATGATGATGAAAAAATTGGAAGATTATATAATTGAGGCATGGGAAAAAAGATCGTTATTGGAGCAAAAGGAATATGCAGGCGCCGTAGAGGACACTCTGGAACTTTTAGACAAAGGCACATTAAGGGTCGCGGAGAAGATTGGCGAAAGCTGGAAAGTGAACGATTGGGTTAAAAAAGCAGTTATTTTATACTTCGTGATCCGAAAAATGACGGTTTCAGAGGTTGGGATTTTTGAATTTCACGATAAAATACCTTTAAAAAGGAATTATGCCGAACAAGGTGTCAGGGTGGTGCCACATGCGGTTTCTCGCTATGGTTCATACATTGCGCCGAATGTGATTTTAATGCCTTCCTATGTTAATATAGGAGCTTACGTTAATAGTGGAACAATGGTGGATACATGGGCGACAGTTGGCTCATGTGCTCAAATAGGTAAGAATGTTCATTTAAGCGGTGGTGTAGGCATCGGAGGAGTGCTCGAACCGGTTCAGGCAGCACCTGTTATTATCGAAGACGATTGCTTTATAGGTTCTCGTTGCATTGTGGTAGAAGGTGTGCGTATTGGCAAAGAAGCTGTATTAGGTGCCAATGTGGTGATAACGCAATCGACAAAAATTATTGATGTAAGTCAGAAAGAGCCGGTCGAATACAAGGGGTACATTCCACCAGGGTCAGTCGTTATTCCTGGAAGCTATCAAAAGGATTTTCCTGCTGGTAGCTACAATGTATCATGCGCCCTGATAATCGGAAAAAGAAAAAAATCCACAGATAAGAAAACTTCCTTGAATGACGCACTGAGGAACTTTAATGTTTCAGTATAATCAGCCAGTGTTGATTATAGCAACATTGAAAATGTAAGGCCTTTATATAACCTAATCTTAACATTTATTAACACCCGTAAATACACGGTTTATCGATTTGTTTTACTTTTGAAGCCAATTGCAACCATTAAATCATTATTATACATGAAAAATATTCTTTTATCATTTGTTATACTTATTGCTGTTGGTACAAACAGCCTTTTTGCTCAGTCGCATTTTAATGAATTAAACCAGGTTGAAACGACCAAAAAACTGGATGTGCTGATGCATATCATCAATAATTTTTATGTCGACACCCTGAATATGCCGGAGGTGACTGAAAAAGCCATCGTCTACACTTTAAAAGAACTTGATCCGCATTCAGCATACATTTCCAAAAAGGACGTGGAGAAGGCCAATGAACCGCTTGAAGGAAGTTTTGAAGGCGTCGGACTGACATTTCAATTGTTTAAAGATACCATATTGGTCATTTCGCCCATACCAGGCGGTCCATCCGACAAAGTGGGCGTCATGGCTGGAGACAAGATTATTACGGTGGATGGTGAAAACGCGTTTGGCGAAAAAATAGATAATGAATGGGTAATGGATCATTTAAGAGGGAAGAAAGGTACAGAAGTGACCGTAGGTATTTACCGGAAGAACAATAAAAGTTTACTTGACTTTACAATCGTGAGGGATGAAATACCTATAAATAGCATGGATGCCGCGTTTATGTTAGACAAAGAAACCGGCTACATCAAATTAAACCGGTTTGCAAAAAACTCCCTTGATGAAGTGAATACGGCCTTCGACGATTTGAAATTAGAAGGTATGCAGAACCTGGTTTTTGATTTACGGGGCAATTCGGGAGGATACCTGGGTACAGCCATGTCGATTGCAGATGAGTTTTTAGAAGCCAATGAATTGATTGTATATACCGAGGGGGTTAACAGCCCGAGACAAGAGCTTGATGCTACTGCCGGTGGCAATTTTAAAGAGGGTAAACTCATTATTTTGATCAATGAAGGTTCTGCGTCAGCCAGCGAAATTGTTGCTGGTGCCGTTCAGGATTGGGACAGAGGGATGATCGTTGGTAGGCGTTCTTTTGGCAAAGGATTGGTGCAGCGTCCGTTTAAATTACCTGATGGGTCTTTGGTTAGGTTGACCGTGGCCCGATATTATACCCCGGCAGGCCGATGTATCCAAAGTCCGTATGACGATGGCAGCGAGGCATACTACAAAGACTTCGTAAGCCGCATGGAGTCAGGAGAGCTCATGCACCCTGACAGTATCAGTTTCCCCGATTCACTTAAGTATGCTACAAAAGGTGGTAGAACAGTATATGGCGGCGGCGGCATCATGCCGGATGTATTCGTGCCCTTTGACTCAACCAGGTATAACCAAGTACTGACTTCGCTGATCAGAAAGGGCGTGATTAATGGATTCGTGAATGAATATTTAGATGATAACCGGAAATCATTATTGAAAAAATATCCTGAATTCGATGCATTTCATAAAACTTTTCAGTTTAGCACAGATGATTTTGATGACTTTTTAAAGCAAGGTGAAGAAGAAGACGTGTTAACAGAAGAAAACAAATCCACCTTAAACGAATCATTTGTTAAATTGCAATTAAAGGCGCTGATCGCTAGAAATCTCTATGAAACGGGTTCGTATTTTGAAGTATTGGCTCCTGCCGATCATGAAATCAAAAAAGCGCTGGAATTGATTCATGAAAATACCACTTACGAAAGCTTTGGTTTAAGCCAATAATACTTTAAGGTCTGAGAACGGTAAATTTCCCGTTCTCTTCCAGTTTGATAATAGTGGAAGGCTTTACAGCACGTACACGTTCACGGAACGCTTCCACCGCATAATCCACATTTTCAATAATTTCTTCTGAAATCTGATGAAACAGTGCTGCTGTGGGCTGTCCGGATACGTTAGCCGAGGTGCTGACAAGAGGTTTATCAAGTGCTTTCATTACTGGCGCCCCAAACCTGCCTTTCACAATCCTAATCGCAATGCTGCCATCTGAAGCAATCAAATTTTTAGCAAGATTCTTAGCTCTCGGATATACTATTGTAAGCGGAGAAGCTGAATTAGCTATGAGATCATAGGCCACAGGTGGTACATTATCTACATAACGTTCTATTTTTGCTACTGTTTCCAGTAAAATAATCATACTTTTAGTTTCATTGCGCCCTTTCAGTTTGTATATCCGCTGCACGGCTTTGCTATTGGTGGCATCACAGCCAATACCCCAAATGGTATCAGTAGGATACAAGATGATTTTCCCCTTTTTCAGGAGCTCAACTGACTTTTTGATTTCTTCTTCAAGGTTCATATATGTTCCAATAATTGTTTATTTTGAATGGAGAAAGCACAATTGAAGTGCCCTTCTGGACATTTGTTCAGTCCATGAATGCCACATGGTTTGCATTTCAATTTATTATGGGTTTGAACCACTACTGATTTCTCTGAAAGAGGTCCAAAACCAAATTCGGGAATGGTGGAGCAATAAATCGCTGTAATTGGCCCATTTACAGAGGATGCCAGATGCATGGGCGCCGAATCATTGGTGTAATTCATGAGGGCATCTTTCATCAGGGAAGCCGATTCGAGAAATGCAAGTCTACCGGCCAGGTTCAGACAATTCGGGTGGCTACTTTGACTGATGATCCTATCGGATAAATCCGCATCATCTTCTGAACCAAGTAAATAGATATACAAGCTTTTATCTAGAGAATCTATCAGGTCAACCCATTTTTTCTCCGGAAATGTTTTTGTAAACCACAGGGAACCAGGTGATATGGTAATATACCCTTTGGTCTTATAAGGCGACATTTTTGCATCGTCATGTGTTGAAGGATAAAGCCGTACCGGAAACTCCCTAACGTTACCGGTTATTTTTTCAACTAATTTCAGGTTCCTATCCTTTTCATGCACAAAAGCTGATTTTAGATTCAATGCGTGTTTTACTGAATTGGTGAAAAATAACGAAAAAGGATTTTTATTGAAACCTATTTTTATTCTTGCGCCTGATAAAACCGTTATAAGTCCTGATGATGCATAGCGTTGCACATTTATTACCGCGTCATATTTCCGCTCTCTGATTACCCCGATCAATTCTCCAAGGTGGCGGTATTTTTCTTCTGCTTTATCCCACACAATCACCCTGTGAATGAATGGGTGATCTTTAAAAATATCCTGGTAACCATACTTCAGTAGGAAGTCAATTTTGCTTTCAGGAAAGGCATGATGAAGCTTTTCAATAACGGGTGTCGTCAAAATAACATCTCCCAATGAAGCGGTTTGTATGATGAGGATTTTCTTCAAAAAATTCAATTTTTCACAAAGTTAAAGAAATATGCATCTTTCATACATTTCGTGTTAATTCAACAGTTAAAACAAAGTATATGTAAGTTTAGTTCAAATGGTCGGTATTAAGATGTTTTTGCGGCCTTATGGCTTACGAAAACGTTTTTATTTAAAATAGTTTTAATTAGTGTGTGCCGAATTATAATTCTATTTATGTTCGTATTTTTACACAATAAAAATTGATTTGATCATGGTAAATCTGGAAGCATCCTATATGGGCCTTAAGTTAAAAAACCCAATCATTGTGGGCAGTTCGGGCTTAACAAATTCCGTTGAAAATATCATTGAAATTACAAAACATGGTGCCGGAGCGGTTGTACTGAAATCATTATTTGAGGAGCAGATAAGGCACTCAGCAAGCAGTACCATCATGCAAAATGAGTTTGGTAATGCATATCCTGAAGCAGAAGATTATATCCGTAATTATACCCGTGAGAATGATGTGGCCAACTACCTGAAACTTATTGAAGAAAGTAAAAAAGCAGTTGATATTCCTATCATTGCCTCTGTTAACTGCATTTCAAATACGGAATGGATCAAATTCGCCAAGCAGATTGAAGATGCTGGTGCAGATGCGTTGGAATTGAATGTCTTTGTGTTGCCTTCCGATCCAAATCGTGATGGTGAACAAAATGAAGCCATTTATTTTGATATTGTTCAAAAAGTTCTCGAAGTAGTTAAAATCCCGGTTGCGCTGAAAATAAGCCATTATTTCTCATCACTTGCTAAAACCGTAACCAAACTTTCCTGGACGGGTGTTAAAGGTATTGTGCTTTTTAACCGTTTTTTTAGTCCAGATATAGATATTGAAAACTTGGAAATTAAAACGACAAATGTGTTCAGTTCGCCATCTGATATTGCCATATCATTAAGATGGATTGCCATGATGTCATCGCATGTAAGTTGTGATCTCGCCGCTTCTACAGGTGTGCATGATGGAAAAGCTTTGATTAAGCAATTGCTGGCAGGCGCAAAAGCGGTTCAGATTGCCTCAGTTTTATACAAAAAAGGCTTCAAAGAAATTGGTCTGATGCTCGAAACCCTTGAAAACTGGATGGATAGAAAAAATTATACACGACTGGATCAGTTTATTGGTAAAATGAGTGTTGCTGAAGCGGAAAACCCGGCAGCATACGAGCGTGTTCAGTTTATGAAACACTTCTCCGGAATTGAATAATATTCTCTTTAGTTATCTGAGCAAGTACCCAATATTGTTTCTATCTCTTAATCAGTTTACCATGTTTATTAACACCATTCAACTGGATAGTATAAAAAAATATACCTGAAGGTAAGTCGGTTGCATCCCATGCCAATTGAATGTCGGCCAGTGATTTGAAAAGAACGGCCGTGTATACCTGTTGTCCGTTTGTATTAAAAATTTCAAAACGCAGGGTGCCCGTTTGCACTGAAGCAATGGTAAGTAAAACTTTGTCAATAATAGGATTCGGATATGCCATAACTTCTAAAGAATTCTTTTTTCCAATAGGGGGCTGAATTGAGGTGATTACCTCCCCAAGCGTACCGTCTTTTTGGATATTTTGAGCATAGATATCACCACTGTCATTTCTTTCATCTTCCCAAACTGCCACCCACTGGAAATAGTAATGATCCGTAATGACCATATGCAGTTTCGAGCTTTGTGCAGTGCTCATATCAATAAATTCGTCTTCCCATACATAATTTCCATCCGAATCCAGCATGACGGCTTGAATTTTCGTATTGCTACCACTCATATTTTCAGTTGATTGGTAAATGCAAATAGCCTTATCATCCAGTCCGCTGGCAGCAGGAAGGCTGTAATCGTTGTTCGACAGGGGGATCAACTGTTTGCCCTGATCAGTCCAGAGGCGGTTGCCTTGGAGGTCAAATTTCTGGGCGTATAAGCCTCGTTGGTTTTGATTCAGATCCTGTTCGCTGAAATATACTATTATTTCCTCGGTTTCGGGCAGAAAAGCTGGTGCAGGATACATGTGGTTCCTGCCCATAAAGGTCGAAACAAATGCACCATTCGCTGGCAAACTTAAATCTCCATTAGCATCCATATATTGTACTTTGCAATTAAAATGGGTTCCTGCATCATTATAGTACCAGGCAAAAACAATTCCCCCATTATAGTCACTTGCCAGTTGTAAAGAAATGACCGGCCCGGAGGCTACAGGGGCATAAATTTCCAGGTCATTTTCCCATACAAAATTACCTTCAGCATCCAGCAATTGTAAATAAAGGCCACGGTTTGGTGCCCAAGTTGGCCCAGTTTGTTTGTGCCATATCAGGAAAACTTGATCATCTGTTGCTGGACGCAAATAAGGATAGGTGTAGCCGATGCCCGGTGATAAATAGGTGATGCCATTACCCCATTGTGTTTGTCCGTCAGCCGCAATTTTTTGAAGATGCACCTCAGACCCTTCTGATGCTTCACTCTGCCATGCAAAAACCGTATTACCGGCATCGGTGGCTGATACTTTAGGGCTTGGTTCAAAATTGGCATTATTTGATAAAGTGATGCCGTCATCGCCCCACATAATTTCTCCCTCAGGTGATATTCGGTAAGCTACCGGGTTATTATTCCCGGTTCTTATATCCTGAAATGTTAGCACGGCAAAATTAGCCGTATCAACTACCATATCCCAATCGGTAAGCCAGGTCATTTGCTCATGGTTGCTAATTAAAATGCCATTAGGTGCCCACAACTCATTTCCA
>JAZBOW010000275.1:0-12739 GCA_036351335.1 Bacteroidales bacterium
GCTTTAAATTCTTCCTCATTTTCTACAATGATTTGTAAGTAATCTTGTTAAATAACTGTTAAGTTTTCAGCGTGTTATCGTTCGTTGTTTAAGTTTGTTGCTGTTAATCAATAAAAACTAAAACAAATCACTATGAAAATTACTTACAAATTATTGGCAGGGCTATTATCTATTTTAGTACTGCAAACAAACATTGCTTTCTCACAAGATAATAAAACCGAAGACCAACAACCACCTATTGTTGTTATTACCAAAGCGCATGCAGATTATGACTACACCGAAGGAACCATGAAAGACTGGTTTAATCTTGAAAAAGAAATTTTCGATAAAGTAACAACTAAAAATGAATACCTTATGGGTTCAAGTGTCATGATGCATTTGTTCTCTGAAGACGCATCAGAAGTTTTGTTAATCAATGTCTATAAAGATTGGAACAGCATTGAAAAAGCTGCAGATAGGGATGGCGAGCTTGCTAAAGAAGCCTGGCCAGATGATGAAGCACGTGCTGACTTCTTTTCAAAACAATCAAAATACTACACAGCCCATCATTCAGATGAAATTTACCAGGCATTGGGAGGTGCTAAATTTTTAGAAGAAGATTTGAATAAGAAAGAATCTCTCGTTTATTATTTCCAGGTAAGCCACCTGGCTTTTCCCGAGGATAGCGAACCCGGTGAAATTCAGAAATTACGTAAAGAATATCTTGAAAATGTAATCTATAAAAACGATCATATTTTGGGCTATTATCCGATGAGACACTTGTACGGAGCTGATAGCCGTGATTTCGTTGAGGTATTTGTTGTTAAGTCTTTCGGCGATGTTGAGAAGGCGCTGGATGAAATGGGCGAACTATCAAAAGAACACTGGCCGGATGAAGAAGACAGAAAAGAATTTTATAAAAAATATAATAAATATTTTACCGGTTGGCATGCTGACTATTTATACACTAATATTCCTGAACTATCTAAATAACTAAAACAGCCAACCTATTTTAAAAAGACCCTTGCAATACTTGCAGGGGTTTTTTGGTTTATTTAGAAGGAAAACAGATTAGATATAATAGCTTTCTAGGTGTGCTTCAAAACTGGGTAATTTTCATATTTTTGGAAGAAATCAGCAAAAATCCAATAAATTATGAAAACTTTAATCTTGTTAATCACGCTGTTGTATGCAGGTATTTGTTTTGGCCAGGATGTCATTATCATGAAAGATGGCGATGAAATAGAAGCCAAAGTCACTGAAATTTTAAAAGATAACATCAAATACAAGAGGGCATCAAATCCCACGGGCCCCACTTATACCATCTCCAAATCGAAAGTGTTTATGATCCGGTACGAATCAGGCGACAAGGACATATTTGATGAAATAAACCAGCCGCAAGCAGTAAATTCCCAGATACCATCTAGCTTTACGCCGCCAACCCAATTTATATACTACGATGATTTGGGCGATCCTTATTGTCATATTAAAAAACCGTTCGGTGGTAAAGTGTATGGCGACAGGGCCAATGAAATTTTTTACCGGCAAGACCTCGTTTTTTACGGGTTTGATTTTACCTATCTGAAATTAACCAATCCCGCCAAAATTGGAGATGGAATTATCATCGCTCCGAAATATTTTCCTGCCTGGAATGAAATGCTTACTTACGATTTGCTGCCCATTGGCAAAATCAGCAGCTGGATGGGGAAAGCCGGTATTTTTGTAGGCAACAGCGTGTTTGAGTACAACACCTACGCCGACATGCAAAACTTTGTGAGCCCGATTAACTTTTGCATGCCGTTTGAAGACCTGCAAACTATTGTACAATCTTATGTATTGCGTGAAAAACAAGGCGTTGGCATGGTTATTAACCTGGTGAATTTTAATAAAGAAGGAGAATATGCCCTGGTATATGTGACATTTTTTGATATTGAAACACGGGAGATCATGTTTGCCGCCGAAGTAAGCGGCAATGCTGGTGGCTCTGGAATGACAAAGCACTGGGCATCGGGTGTGGAAGAAGCTTTCCGGAATATGTTTATTGACCAGATATACAAACCCAAACGTACCCTGAACCATCAAATACCTCATAAGTTGAGGTTGTATTGATTGGTGCTCTTTCAGACTCCACGACGAATTAGTAAAGCTTCCGTTAATTGCCAGAGACTTTTCCCGTTTTTTGGATCAGCAGCTTTTTCGTCCACCTCTTTCCGGCTCATTAGGAACAGGTAATCTTTTGGCTTGCCTTCCAGTTCTTTTGAAGCTGACAGGTAAATAACAGGTTCTGCCGCTTTTTCGGGTGAACTGAAAAATATCCTGAATACCAATTTCATAAGGGGCTGCACGATGGAAGGCGCTTCGCGTGCTATATTTGAATTAACAGGGCCGGGGCAAAGTGCAAATACCGAATAATTTGGTTTTGTGTTTGGATTCAGCCTTCTTTCCAATTCCTGGCTGAAAGTTGTCATTAATAATTTATAATACCCGTATCGCTCCACTGTTTTAGCCATTTTATGCTCCTGAAACCGTCCAAAAGTATCCCACTCAAATTTTTCCGGGTTGCGATGACTTTCAGAAGAAACAAAGATGATTCTGGGCAATTCTGCGCCTATTGTATTGAAGCAGTCTTCCTTTAATAGTGCATTTACCAGGTAAAATTTGGCCAGGTAATTTACCGTGAACATTTCATCCAGTCCATGTTTGGTTTTACGGGCCTCCTTAACAACCACAGCAGCATTACAGATCAGAATATCAATGGTGCCGAATTGTGTTTTTACCTGTCCAACAAGATTTTTGATAGAATCAAAATCAGCCAGGTCGACATATAGCATATGAACCTTCTGGTTGCCTGAAGCGGCTTTTACTTCTTCTCCTTTTTCCGGTATGCCGCTACGAACTGCCATGATCACCTCGGCACCCAATGCTGCCAGTTGTTTGGCAACAGCCAGTCCCAGGCCTGAACTTGAGCCGGTGATCATCACCTTTTTACCCTCCAGCCTTTCATCACCAAGCCTTCCTACCCTTTCACGCTTTTTAAACAGGTCGGAAATACCTTTAAAGGTGGCCTGCAAGGGGCTGTTATATTTCTTTTCTTTAGCTGTCATTACTTCAATGTTGAACGTTGAAATTGCTGATACGCAGAGGTATACTGGTCTATATAATTCTCGTCAATGCCGAAGTCTGAAAGTTCATATTTATGCACCCCGTATTTGCCTTGCGGATTGCTGCGATTTGCTTCCATAAACACCTTCAACAATTCCGGGGATATGGATTCCTGCCTGTCCTCATAAATGTGTTTTATGACTTCCATCGAGTCTTTAACAAGATGATCATAGGGCACATCCGTGAATAAAGAAATATGGTTATTGGATTCATGAAATTCAAGTGCTTTGGAAAGCATATAGCCATTTTTTCTGACCCAATTTTTGGCTACCTGATATGGAACAACAGCATTGCTGAACAATCTTCGAGAATAGGACACCATACTTAAAAAAGAGGGCACAGACTCATATATATTCCGGTGCGTCCAGATATATTGTACCTCACCAAAATGCTCATTGACCAAATCTAAAAATTCGAGGTGATGTGGTGTTTTCAGCACCCATCTTTTAGCTGGGCGCTGCCATTGAAGTAGTTTCAACAATTTTACCATATACTCGTATGCCAGTGACTGGTCAGTTTCTTCCAGCCATGCTGCATAAGAGGGTACATGCATGGTGGCTTCTGCCGTTTGACTCATAAACGACACATCAAGCAACAACACATCTTCTTCAGGTGCATCATATTCTATCGGGTGGATGGCAAAAAAGCCCGGCGACATATATTTCAATGCTTTCACACTGGTTTTAGCGATTTTTATCCTTTCTTTTCCCGTTGTATCATCACCGTTAATGGGCGCAGGATTTAAAGCTTCCCAACTTAACACTGCCCTGTTTTCAGGATCGGAAGCCAGTAGACGTTGTAATTTCGTTGTTCCTGTGCGTTGTAAACCAATTACCAGCATAACGGGATATAACTTCTGTTCTAAAATTTCCGGATATTTTTTAAAATATTGTTCTGCCCTCAACCTGACAGACAATAAATTAATGAGGCGCTGACGCGTGATAAATTGCCCGATGGGATGCAACTTGGCTTCTTCGTTTATAGAAGTCAACATACGCTCCAGTGGCTCATCCCAGAAAAAACTTCCAAGGTCGTGTAAACCTGTTGATTTTCTGGCTGCTTTGATCAAGCTGTCTTTATCCAGCTTTGATTGGGTACCCAGTGGATAACTTGCTTTCCAAACAGTATTGATGGCGTTAAACCAATAGGGTTGTCGGTTGTAATTATTTGATTTGATCTCCTTGCCTGCTCTCACGCTTTCTTTAATTTGTCCATCTTAATAACTTCGCATTTGGGTTGAACGGGTTTTACACCTTCAGGTAAGCGATACCAGCGCCAGCACATGGTGCCCTCCAAATGATCGCAGGTGTTGATCCAATTGGGTAATCCCGGATCGGTGTGGGCTACGATAACTTTAATACTGTCGTCTGGTTCATACCGGGCAGTTCCTTTGCTCACGCAAATATTAAAATACCTGTAGTCCAACGACTCCATCCAATAATTGTTCAACTGAAAATTCCAACTGTCGCATCCTGGTGGCTTGACGGTTATTACAAGTGCTTCGTCAGCTTTCAGGTTCCAATAACTATGGTAATAAATAATGTGGGCATCGCCACCGGCCTTGTTAGAGGTTTCAGGGTCAAACATAGGCAGTTCATTGACATGTTTTTTAAACCCTTTCGCCCAGCGTGCAAATAGCAAAGGAGCACCAGCCACAAACATGGATGCCATTTTCAGGCCTTCATCAATCATTTTTGGGGTTACAGGCGATGGTGCTTTCCGGCCATCCGTATTTTCAATTCTTAATTCTGCCGGAACCTCTTCAAATCGGTTTAAAAAGGTTTGCCTCACCATCACAAGACCCGTTTCATCTTCAATTTTAAGCCAGTTCTTTCCTTTCTTCTCTTTACTCAGGATAATCTCGAAACTGCCGTCATCTTCCAGTACCAAATCTTTACCTTCCAGAGCGCCACAGGGCGCCAGGCCACCGGTTGTTCCATAACTTCCGTTCTGCGTAAAAAATCCTATGTAATGAACCGTATTTCTTTTGCCTGTGATGCGGTATTCATAAGCACCGCTTATTTGTGCATTGAAATAATAATTGTCAGGATTATCAGCACCCATCTTAACGGTTTCGTGTACCATTCTTTTCAGCACCGGAAACGCCGGGTCTGCATATTCCACAAAAGCTTCAAGCCCCGCCCTGGTCAACCTTGTTAAATACCTGATGCCTTCCGCCTGGCTGAATGCATCCTGTGGAGCACCGGCATATTTCAGATTGGTGCCGGCCAATTTGAGCTGATCGCAAAAGTCATCCCATGCTTTCCCGGAAACAATGCGCTCATCATGAATATCATTTTCTTTTTTCCCGGTAATGGCAAAACCTATTTTTCTGAAGAATCGAGACGCTCTCAAAAAAGCAAAAAGTAATTTTCGCATCAGGTTAAAGAATTATTCTAATTTTAATTTTCCAAAAGAAGGGTAAAAATAGGAATTATGTCAGAAAAGACCTTCAAAAAAAAATATGGACCATGGTGCCTGGTGGTTGGCGCTGCTGAGGGACTTGGTGAAGCTTATACGGTTGCATTGGCAAAACGGAATATGAATATCATTATGATCGACAACCAGAAAGCACTGCTTGACACTATGTCACAACGTGTTGAGCGGGATTATGATATTGAGACTATTCGGGTATATTTGGACCTTCGGGAGGATGATGCCTTTGAAATAATCATGAATCATGTGGCAACCACCGACTGCCATTTATTAGTTTATAATGCCGCTTACAGCCTGATCAAACCATTTATACATCATACTATCGAAGAATTGGATCATTTTATTGATATAAATTCGCGAACCCAAATCAAGCTTGTACACCAGTTTTCACAGCATTTGATCAGAAAAAAACAATCAGGCGGCATGATTTTAATGTCGTCGCTGGCAGGTTTGATTGGGATGCAACTGGTCGCTCCTTACGCGGCTACCAAAGCCTTTGCGTGGAACCTGGCCGAAGCACTTCATCATGAATTAAAGCCTTACAAAATTGAAGTAATGGCTTGTATTGCCGGAGCCACAGCCACACCTGCATATCTTAAAACCAATCCGAAATATGGTTCATTGAAACCATCGGTAATGAAGCCTGAAAAGGTGGCAGAAGCAGCCTTTAAAAACTTAGGACGAAAAACGCTATTCATTCCGGGATTTTCGAACCGATTAAACTATTTTATGCTCACCAGGTTATTGCCAAGGAAAATGGCTGCTGCAATCGCCAATAAAACGATGGGCGGAATGTATAAAAATAAAATTGACTCACCATAAAGCATTAAAATATGTCATGGATCTATTTAATTATTGCTGCCTTTTTCGAAATTGGCTGGCCGTTAGGGTTTAAACTTTCGCAAACAACGACTCATAAATTTGGCTGGATTATTTTTGCCATTGTTTCAATGGCATTGAGCGGGCTGTTCCTCTGGATCGCACAAAAGAATATCCCAATGGGAACGGCCTATGCAGTTTGGACAGGCATTGGCGCCGCAGGAACTTTCATGGTGGGCATTATCTATTTTCAGGACTCAGCCAGCTTGTTACGAATCCTATCTGTTTTCCTCATCATAGCCGGTGTGGTTGGCCTAAAATTATCCACTTGATAAAAATATAAAGTATGTTATTCCATTTTTCCAAAAAACGGTTCTTGTTTCTTTTCATTTTAATTACTTTTCAAACAAGCATTGCGCAAACATTTTATACAGGAGCAGACTTATCATACGCAAATAGCATACTTGATAAAGGGGGAGAGTATCGAAATGATGCAGGAGATATTATCGATCCTTATCAATATGTTGCTCAACGTGGCGCAAAAATGATACGGTTAAGGCTTTGGCATACACCTGAAAATATCCTGGATGCATGCGACAATCCGATCACTGCATCTAACTTGCACGATGTCTTACTGGCAGCACAGCGAATTCATGATAATGGTATGAGCCTGAACCTGTCTCTTCATTATGGTGATTATTTTAATGATCCGGCTAAACAATTAAGACCAAACGCATGGATGGGATTAACTTCCCAGGTTCTTTTGGATTCTATTTACCAATACACCTATAAAATCTTAGAGAAACTTTATGAGCAAAACACGACGCCATATATAGTAAGTATTGGTAATGAAACTACCAATGGTTTTATTGATGAAACAACACCGACAAATGGATTCTCCTGGCCTGAAGATGCTGATAAATTTAATGCAGGTCTTGAAGCGGTTGATGATTTTAATACAGACTATGCGCAAAATATTCTAAAAGCAGTTCATTTTACCGAAAGTGCAGCTTATTGGGTAACCGGTGAGTTTCTAAATCATGGTGTTACAAATTTTGATGTAATTGGGATTTCATATTACCCATATTTTTCGCCAGAAACGTCCCTGGATGATGTCGGCCATTTGTTTCAGGATTTAATCGATGAATACAATAAGAAGGTAATACTCTTCGAAACAGGTTTTATCTGGACACATGAGAATTCTGACAGTTATAGCAATTTTATAGCGAACAATGGAAATAAACTCGATTATCCAACCTCTCCGCAAGGTCAGAAAGATTTTTTATTAGACCTGTCACAGGTGATATCAGACCATGGTGGAATGGGCGTTTTATACTGGGAATCAGGCTGGATTTCTTCAGAAATGTGTGATAAATGGGGACAGGGGTCTTCTTATGAAAATGCCTGTTTCTTTAACTTTAACGAACAGAATACATCCTTACCTTCATTCGACTTTTTCCGGTTTGAGGATACACTTTCTATAGCTGATATTCACACACCAGTTCAAATAAATGTGTCACCAAATCCATTTAACTCCAACGTTGCTATATCCTATGAATTAGAGAAACCCGGCACGGTTACTTTGATCATTTATAATCAAATTGGTAAACCGGTTATTAATTTTTCACGGTATCAGCTAAAAGGTAATCGGGAAATAATATGGAATGCCTATGAATTTCCAGAAGGAGTTTACTATTTCAGACTAAATATGAGTAATAAAGTTGTGACCGGCAAGCTTCTAAAAGTAAATAAAGCTTTGGTTGATTGATATCGTTGTTTGTTTATTTAAGATTCCATGTTTTTCCGTCAAAGGCTATTCGTTTTATATCCAGGTTGAAATTTGTACTGTCATAACAAACTACCTGATCTGCCAACCGTTTATTTTCATTTAATCCTTTTTTATTACTCTCCATATTTTCATTTCCAACAAGTAAATGTAAGCCTGGCCGGAAGCTTTTTGCCAGCGACCCCGATTCACAAACTATGGGACAATTCCTGGGTATGAATTTAATCACATGCTCAAATGCTTCAGAAACTGCATTATCTTCACATTGCAGGTATAAGGATTCCTTCGCTCCAGCCTTTAACATCCGGGAACTGTCTTTATTCGAATGCACATCTGTTTCTCGAAAGATGCGAAACCCTTTTTGTTGCACAAGCAGTTCCTGTTTATCGTTAAGCTGATGAAAATGCGGGGATATTTTTAAGGCATACACGGCCATGGTTTTAGACACGTTTTTGATGATCTCACAAGCAAGTGTGGTTTTGCCACTGTTTCTTCCGGAACCGGAAACCAGAAGCAGTCTATTTATTTTAGATCTTATGATCATCTTTTACATTTTCGACTTTAATAAGTAAACTAGAATTGGCTAGCAATAATTAAAATAAAATCCCAACACTTAATTGCAATGCGTGAGAATTTGTACGTATTTTTTCCTTTAAGGCATTCGTGACACCAATAGTATAATTAAAATCGAAATTGAACATCGCTATATCTATTTGTGTTCCAAATCTGGCTCCCAAGTTATAGGTATGAAGCTGTAAATCGCTGGGTTTAAATTTTTCTGTTTCGCCATTATATGTAAACCTTCCGCTTAAGCTAAACCGGTTTACAAGCCCTCCATATAAATACCATTTAAATACGGGAGTTTTTACCGGAACGTATCCGATAGTTAGTGGAATTTCAAACGCCCTTATTCTAACATCAAAGGTTTCAGCTGGTAAAGAGTCCGTTTCTTCTATCAGCAAGAACGAAAGGGCATATTCAATATATGTAAAATCGATCTCAACAAAAGCCTTTTTTTTACTTATCCGGAAACCGCCACCAGCTTGCCAGCCAGCCAAAATATCAGGTTCAACATCTTCAACTTTGTATACAAATGTAGAAGTATTAACCCCAGCAAAAAGCTTAATATCCATTTTTGGTTGCTGAGCCAAGGATAAAACAGGAAGCAGTATAATAATTATAAATACAAATTTTTTCATGATCAAATTTTAAGCCGGGAACAAGTATTCTGTACCGTTAATAACAAATTTTTTATCCATTATGCGCGGCCACATTGGCTTGTCAGGTAAGTTTGTTTCTTGCCATTGTTTATGGGTATCGTATAGTTGCTGATAAAGCTTCGGCATCTGTTCTTTCAAGTTATATGTTTCTGATTTATCCTTTTTCAGGTCATACAATTCAGCCCATCCGTCCCGTGTGCTTAATATTAATTTATAATCCCCGTCCCGAATGGCCCAAATATGATCAGCCCGCCAGAACAAATGTTCATGGGGCCGGTTTTCGTCTTCACCAAAGATAAAAGGTATCAGGTTAACACCATCATATTCTCGATCATCAGGCAACACACCACCGGCATTGATCACTGATGTAGTAAAAATATCTGCCGAAGATACCGGGTAATCATATCTTTTTCCTGCAGGTATTTTTCCTGTCCATTTCATCATAAACGGAACATTGATTCCACCTTCAAACTGGGTCAATTTTCCACCCTTAAGAGGGCCATTGTCGGTAGCTTTGGTATAGGATGCGCCTCCATTATCACTTAACAGATAGATAATCGTATTATCTTCAATGCCCAGGGCTTTAATTTTTTGATGAATTTCACCAATGGCATCGTCAAGCGCAGAGATCATTGCATAATAAACCCTCTTGTTATCATCCTCTACATTATCATACATACAATAATAGTCAACTGGCGCCTGAAAAGGTACATGAGGTGCAGAAAAAGCACAATAAAGGAAAAAAGATGTGTCTTTATTTTTTTCTAAAAAATCAATCGCTTTATCCCTAAATGCCCATGTCAGGTATTTTTCTTCGTAGACTTCTTCACCCATTTCCATAATGGCTGCTTCACCGTACCTACCCATTTTCCATTGATATTGATCGCTAAACGATTCGTGTTCGTGGTTTATAACATGACTCCAATACCTTTCTGGTGTATACAGGGAAGATGCACCATAAAATCCGTATTGGTAATCAAATCCGCGATGCAATGGCACGTGATTATGTGAAATGCCCAAATGCCATTTTCCAACAATTCCAGTTTTATACCCCATAGCCTTTAATCTTTCTGCCAGCGTTATTTCCGTGGGAGGTACCCCTTGTTTGTGTACCTGCCATTCAGCTGGAAAATCAGGTTTTGATTCCACCACAAACGATCCTGTATTTACAAAATACTTACCTGACAAATATTCAATCATATTGGTAGGATAAAACTCCATGATCTGGGTTTCAAATCCATATCGGTTCTGAACTCTTCCGGTCATGATACCAGATCGAGAAGGAGCGCAGGTAGGGGCTGTTACATACCCTTCCTCAAAAATAACTCCTTCTTGTCCTATTTTGTCAATATTAGGTGTCGAGATATGTTTGGCGCCATAAGCTGAAACTTCATACTTACCCAAGTCATCGGCGAGGAGGATAATGATATTAGGTTTATTCTGACTACGCACCGTTGATTCACTATCCTTAAAGAATGCTTCTTTACCTTGCTTTTTGTCTTTATCCCATTTAATTCTCCATTTCATCCGTGTTACCGACAATGGATAACATCCTGTAAAGATCAACGAAATTACAAAGATGATAAATAGAATCTTTTTTAGTTTCATATTTTGGTTTTATTAGAAAACTGAATAATTTCAAAAATAATAAATATTTTTTCTGTTTAAGCCCCTCTCAAACAATACTCTACTGCCAAATAAGGTTCGATGGTATTATAGTCAAGAAATGATCGGGTGTCCAGGTAAACGGCTGCCATATTAGGAATGATGTGAATGGGATTTCCAAAAAATTTGAAAGGATTGAGAAGCTCAGCCCTTGTTTTGAAATGTTCTTCAACTATACCATCCCAATTTTCAAGATTATCGCTGGCTCTTTTATCTACCACATTCCTGTTGTAATGCCACAAAGGGTGCAGTTTTAAAGAAAGCGGTGTATGGCTGTTGTGCCAGCGGTTAATAAAAGTACTATAATCAATACCTTTCTTCTGATTGAACAATGTTAGCAGACAAACACCCGGTGTTACCGCCCCATCCTTCCATGTTTTTGTATAGGCAACAGGCAGGGCCTCAGTTACTACAAACGTTCCAGTATAGCCTTCCACCTGCCTAATTTCATTGTCTTGAATGCTTTTTTCATAAGTAAGGGAAATTACTGCCACTTTCTTTTTCTTAAATGGAATAATGGAAATAGCAGGAGGTGGATTTTCCGTCAGTACAACTTTCAATTCTTTGAGATCATGCTGCTTAACCAGGTTATTGACCAATACAATCATTCGTTGCTTAAATGCAGCATAGCTTTCTGTCTTTGAACCCCTAATCAAATAGATTGTTTTCTTCATTTTCAAAACCAATATTAATCTTAATTTTAGGCCTTTTAATTTGAGCAGCAAGTTAGCAAAATGAGTAAAACCAATACTGAAAAAAAAGATCCCGTTATATTGATCACCGGGGCTTCCGGTTTTTTAGGAAGCCGGATCGTTGAAGAACTGCTTTCCGAAGAAACGTCTCTGCAAACAGAAAAAATAAAACTTCTTGATATCAAACCATATCGTGGAAAAACAGATCGCATAGTTGAATTTACCCTGGGCGATATCTGTAATGCCAATTTGATAGATCAAATATGTGAAGGTGTTGATATCGTCATCCACAGCGCCGCGATTATCGATTGGGGAACGAAATCAAAACAGGAAGTGCTGAATGTAAATGTGGAAGGCACAAAAAAGATCATTAAAGCCTGTGTTAAAAATAATGTTAAGTATTTGGTTTATACCAGTTCACTTGATGCGGTTTTTACAGGAAAGCCCCTGGTAGATATTGATGAAAACCAGCCCTATCCTGAAGCTCACGCTACGATTTATTGCGAATCGAAAAAATTAGCTGAAATTGCGGTGCTCAACGCTAACAACCAACACTTAAAAACCTCTATTTTACGACCTGCTGATATTTATGGCGAAGCAGACCCATATCATATTGATTCGTTAATTAACATGGCAAAATCGGGCTTTTATGTGCGACTGGGCAATGGCAAATCCATCTGCCAGCATGTATATGTGGGGAATATGGCTTATGCCCATGTATTGGCTGCCGCTGCTCTATGGAATGGGAATACCAAAGTAGCCGGAGAAATCTATTTTATCACCGATGGAAAAGGGGCCAATTTTTTTAAATTCTTCGACCAGGTTGTCGCCGGAGCGGGTTACAGAATCTTTCCAAAAAACATTTGGCTACCAAGAGGTTTGGCTTACACCATTGGAAGCCTTTCAGAATTTGGCGCCCTTTTAATGCGTCCATTTAAAAAATACAATCCTAAATTCAGTCGTTTTGCAGTCACTTATAC
>JAZBOW010000276.1:0-2139 GCA_036351335.1 Bacteroidales bacterium
ACCATAAGTTATAATTCCATTCGGCATAGAGCCAGGCAAAAAGACCAGCACCCAGAAAGGTTGTTGTGAAAATACCGGTTAAGGTTAGTAAGTCATTACTTTGATACAAATGCAGTGAAGCAAATATCAAAGCGCTAATTATAAGTGATGGGAAGAAGCCCAGTTTCGTTTTTTTAAATAATTGACCGAAGAAAAATCCCCGGTAATAAAGTTCCTCAAAAAAAGCGGCAAAAACGCATCCAAACCAAAAATCCTGAGATTCGATAGTGATTTCAAAATTCCCAATTATGCCAGAACCTAAAAGCATGGGTAGCGAAAATGTAAAAGAGAATAGGATAGCCTGTAAAATGTTGCCTTTAAGCCCTAATGGTTCAAATAAGCGACGATTGTTCGTTAAATAAACAAATATAAAAATGGGTATTGCAACAATTGAATAGGTTACAAAGAAACTAACCGGGTATAAATGAATCAAACCATCTATAAAATAAAAGATGCTGGAAAAGAATAATTCATTGGATATGAAATACAAACTAAAGACAATACAAAGAGCGACGATATACTTGATGTCTTTTTTCATTTAAGGTTCTCAATAATTTCAACAGCATTTGCAACACATTTTTCACAGACTTTTTCCGATAATTTATTTGTAGCAAAATAATGCTGACCTGCGGTTGTTTTCAGATCACATTTGAGTAAATCACGACATTTGGTGGATGCATGAAGTTCTACAAACTGTTCATTAAAATCCTGGATCATATGAATGCTTTCTTCTCTACCTCTCGCTTGGTCAGTATATTTCTTGCTATTATAAATTCCAATAACCATAAACGCACCGGTCACTGCTCCGCAGGTTTCCTGTATGCGACCCATTCCAGCTCCAAATCCGCTGGCGATTTCCATGGATAAATCTTTGTCAAATTGAAGTTCATCAGCATAAACTGACAATACGGATTGCGCACAATTATAACCCTTCCTAAATGCTTTTATTGCTTTTTGTGGTTTCGACATATCTAATGCTAATTTGCTTTCATCCATAATTCTAAAAGAATCGCAATCGCATCTGCAAATAGTATGGTAAGGAATCCCAATTCGTTTTATAGTTTTGCTTTGACCCTGTTTACAGGTCTTTTCGATTTGCAAATTCAGAAACAATAGCTTCGGCGAATGCAGCATCTGATTGCCTGATATATAAATCAACAGCCGAAGGTATACCACCGAAAAAACCGGCTGCGTTTCCCGATTGAAAATCATTTTTAATCATGCAAGAAATACCTTTTGCTTCAAGTTCTCCTTTGAGCAGGATGACGGATACTTCGGTTCCCGTATAAATTCTGATGAGGTCTTTTTGAGTTTTCATTTTTGCTTTTTTTAGGTTCATTCCATGTACCAAATATAAAAAATTATGATGCATCTTTATAAGTCTCTGAGACCGAAAAAGAGTATGTATTTAAACAGTATAATTATTTTTTAAAAGCTTGATTTTATATTGAATTTATTGTTTATTATTGCACGCTTTTTTAAGAACGGAAAAGCGGATTGTAACATATTGTTTAACAAATAATTATAACTGGTTTTATTTAAATATTTTTAATTTAAACAGAAATGATACGCAAAAAAATGCATGTTTCGAAATCAACCACGATCACGGATGATTTTGAAGAACCTCCTCCACTGAATGGAAGTAACCATTCACCCCTCGTTTCAATATTAGCCGGAATTCCGGTTTCCTCCCACCAGATTTCACGAAACTCGCTTTACTTTAAGGAAAAGTTTTTTCCCGATGTGTCCATTGAGCAATGGAACGATTGGAAATGGCAGATACGCAATAGTTTTGCTTCTTTTGAAGAATTGCACCGGATTTTGAAATTATCTGATGAGGAAATTGGTTTTAAAGAGCAAGCGTTAAATCTTCCGGTACGGATCACACCCTACTATGCCAGCCTATTGGATCCCATCGATCCCATGCAGGCTTTGAGAAGAACGATGGTGCCGGTTGTAAATGAATTGACCATTTCAAAGGGTGAAGAATCTGATCCGCTGGGTGAAGAAGATGACAGCCCAGTACCACTGATTGTTCATCGTTACCCCGATAGGGCATTGTTCCTTGTAACTGATTTTTGTTCGGCATATTGCCGCTAT
>JAZBOW010000277.1:0-10510 GCA_036351335.1 Bacteroidales bacterium
ACCAACCACTATGAAGGTTTGATATTAGCCTGCCAGGTTTTGGGAAAAGAGCTTATCAAAGAGACTGACGATGAAATTATCATCAAAGTGGGAGGCGGGGAGCATTGGCCTTCTTTTGTCGATGAAATGGTGGAAAAAGGATATGGCGGCATTGAAAACCTGAGTTTGATACCCGGAAAAGTGGGAGCAGCGCCTATTCAGAATATTGGTGCCTATGGGGCGGAGCTGAAGGAGGTTTTTGAATCACTTGAAGCATTCGAGCTTAAAACAGGAAGGATCCGAAAATTCACCAAAAGCGAATGTGAATTTGGTTACCGGAGTAGTATTTTTAAAACCACCGAAAAAGGCAATTATTTTATTTTAAATGTAAGCCTGAAATTAGCAAAGAAACCACGACTAAATTTAAGTTATGCACCCTTAAAGAGCGCCTTTGCCGGGAGAGACGAGAATGATATTTCTATAAAAGACGTGAGTGAAGCGGTAAAATTCATTCGCAATTCCAAATTACCCGAACCTGATAAATTAAAAAATGCCGGTAGTTTTTTTAAAAACCCTGTTGTTGCAGAAGAAGCTGCAAACAAGCTCAAAGAAAGCCACCCAAACATACCCGTTTACCCGCAAGTTGATGGAAAAGTCAAGTTGGCTGCCGGCTGGCTGATTGAGCAGTGCGGTTGGAAAGGTAAAAGGGCAGGAGATGCCGGTGTGCATGAAAAGCAGGCACTTGTGATTGTCAATTATGGTGAAGCAAGCGGAGAAGAAATACTGGAATTGTCTAAAAAAATTCAAAATAGCGTAAGGAAACAATTTAGAATTAATTTAGAACCGGAAGTGAATATTATTTAACTCCTCAGAGCTGTCTCCTGACTGCGCTGCATGGGTTAGGAGACTATGCCGAGTTAGTTAGGAGAGAATACTTGCAAATTTCAATTGATAAAACCATTAGAAACGCAAAGAAAGGCAACTTAAACCACCATCCAGTTTTTTAAATTCTGAAACATCCACTTCAATGGTTTTATATCCCTCGGTTTCAATTAAGTTTTTTGCATTTGGATAACCTTCGGGGATGATCACAAAATCGTTCACCCAAATACAATTCGCTGCATAACTTTCCCTTGATTCAATTTCAAGTATTTCAAATGACTTAAAAACCGGATTAGAAATAAACTCACCTGTAGCTGCCAATCTATTGTGTTCCAGGTATGCCACACCCGTTTTTAGATGCAGCATGTCTTTTAGCAGAACAAGCGTCGTATTTAATTTATTTTTTTCAAGGATGGTTGTCATTTGACGGGCACCTTCCTGGTTGGTGCGTTCTGATAAACCAATATAAAAATGATCGCCCACCATCATAATATCACCGGCTTCAATAGTTCCCGGATATATGATAAACTCAATGTTGCTGAAATACTTTTTGATTGTGTCAATCACATCGTCCGCTTCACCTATTCGGGAAGGCGCACCGGGATTGGTAATAATGGCACAATGCGGTGTCAACAGGGCGATATCTTCTATGAAAGTCGAGTCGGGATAGTTTTCATTGGCTTCCAGCACGTCAACTTCAAGTCCGCAAGCTTCGAGTGCTTCAATATATTTTTCATGTTGTTTACATGCCAAGTTATAATCAGGTACGCCTAACTTTGCGGTGGTTAACCCATTGACCATATTTCTGCATGGCTTTCTTACGATTGCATTTTTAAAATGAAGTGTATTCATAGATTAATGTTTAGTATTTGCCCATTCGGGAAAATCCTCAGGAACGGGCTTTCTGCCATAAAAGAAATCGTCTAAATGTAAGGCAACCTTACTGAATAAGGAAGAATTTCTGATGCTGGCTCTGACCGCATTGTGCAATAAGTTATCAGGATGTGAATAAGGGCAAACACTGATACATCTTCCACAATCAGTGCCCAGCTTGCACCAAAGTGTAAAACATTTTTCCTGGTTGATCTGCCATCTTTTAACGCCTTCAATATCCTGCATGGGTTCAAATGAAATGGCCTGGCTGGGACAAGCATCCGCACATTTTTTGCAAATGGTGCAGAAATCTGTCACTGAATGATCATATTGCGGCTCGTCGATAAACAATGGCAAGTCAGTTGTAACCACTGAAAATCTTACACGTGGTCCCAATTTGGGAGTCATCAATAGACCTATTCTGCCAATTTCACCAAGACCTGCATCCCTGGCTATCAGCGGACAAACCACTTCATAGTTGCCGTCAATATGGGCCCGGGCATCATATCCAATATTCCTTATAAAACTGGCCACTTGCAAGGCAATTATACCAGACTCCAAATATTGCTGCGCTGATTCCATAACAATGGAAGCCGAAGGCGCTGCACTAACCATTTCCTTATCCATTTCAACTGTGAATGCAATAGCATATTTGTGGTTGTTTTTAACCGGTATATCCCTTCGCTCTTTTCTACCGCCAACAGAGTACAAGTGATATGGCTTTAGTTCAGTAATACCACAATCAACAGCACCTAACTTTTTCGACCAGTTCTTGATAAACCGGCTTATTTCTTTCGGGTCAGTTTGGATAATTTCTTTATTCGCCGGCCCATTAACCTGGTTTCGGAGTGCCCCGATTGTTTCAAAACTGGCATCGGCAGAAGCAAATTGAATGGGTTTGTATTGGGATGACCCAGGCTTTAATAAGCCCGCTTTTGCACGAAAAAGATCATCAATTTCTTTGTGTTCAGGTTTTCGATTGTAATAGTTGTTGTATGCATCAGTTCCCGGAATGAGCTCATTTCGGGAAAACATGGTATCTCTTTCATCACTTTGATGTAATGGATTGGATAAGGGTTGTTGTTTCTTTTTTCCAAGCGGAATCAATAATAACATTAAACTTCCATAAGTTAAAATCAATAAGATAATGGAAGCCGGGAGTTGAAAGTCAGTTTTTACAAGTGCCAGGAAAAGATAGGGTACGGGTAATACAACAGAAAGCAGCAGAAACCGGGTGAAAGCCCTCTGTTCTCCCTCTTGAATAGAAACCATTGCTGACCAAAACAAAAAAATGAATAGGAGACAGGCTGTTATTATTAGGGCAACATAAATTGGATTGGGCATTTCCTGAGATTATCAAACAAAAGTCGGGATAATTGCAGAGATTACCAAAATCTTTGAAACCAGAAGAAGTAAACTGAATCAGGATGAAGGTGGGGCTATTTTTCTTTCAAAATAATTTTTCCTTCTCCTTCAAAAATTAATTCATCGCCTTTGGCATAATAGGATGTCATTTTTGGAAGCAGTTCCGAAAATGACAGGGCAAATTCCGAATCGCAGCAAACCTCGGTACATCCCATTGGGCCCACATTGATGTTTCCATGGCTCGTGATATTGTATTCACCAAAGCAATCATTCACGTCCAGGTTGATGTTACAAGTCTGCTCGTTCGTAAATTGTAAAATATAGCTTTCTTCGGCTTTTGTATAGGAAGATTCGCCCTGCTTTTTAATTTTTACAAGCTCCCAGCTATTTGATGTAAGGTCAATATAAATATCTTTTTTTCCACATGAAGTTATTATCAGGATGGATATAAAAGTAAATAAGAGGAATGTTAATTTTATCAGTTTCATGATAAAGGATTTTCAGTCAATAATGTGCTTTAAGGCAACACAAAACCCACTTTCATCTCAAATTTCAGAAAATAGGGGTTCACTTCAGAACCTTTAATTTGCTGGTATTCACCATCACCAGCCGGGTATTCATCAGTAACATCTGTAACCACGTTGATGCCCATTAAACTGATCATACTTTCAATAATAACAGGCGAATTTTTTATCCTGATTTGAAATGGTATCAAAGCCGGTCCAAAACTGACCGTATGGTAATGTATTGTAAGCGGTACTCTTTTCTGATAGGCACCGTCATCCATGCTTATCCATCTGTGGGTTTCACGGTTTGAGTAGGTATATCCGGAATAAATCGCAACGCCCATGCGCCAGTTTTCCCTATTGGCCCAGTAGAACTTAAACTCTGAACCGGCCGTAAAACCTGTTGAAGAATTCAGAAATGAAACACCCACCATTGGTTCAACTGAAAAAGCCATGCTTCTTTTATATTCCCAGATATGTTCAAATGAAACAAACACCTGCGTGCAGGGGCCACCTTCATCATAATAGTAGTAATCATAATAATACGGATCGTAGTAATCGTAATACCGGTCAACAAAAGGTTCTGCCTGTATAGATGATCCGATCTTTATGATGTTGAACTGTTTTACATTGCTTTCAATTTCAACTTCACCTTTTTTGGCGGTCACTTCGGTATAGCCTCTTTGCCCGTAAACAGATAGCAGAAGAAAGAAACTGATGGCTGTAAGAAATATTTTCATTTGCATTAGAATAAGATGTTTGATAAAGGTTCAATCTGGTATATATTTTCATAATTGTACTGGAATAAGCCATCCTTGCCAACTAAAATCAGAATATCGTTATGCAGAATAACATCATACGCATCAATGCCTACAATTCCGCTTACATGATCCAGTTGTTGAATATTGGTAAAATCATAAATAACAACGCCTGTTTCTCCATTGCATATAAACAGGTAGTTGCCATCCACAGCAAGGCCTTTTGGGTTTTGCATATTCTTGCTGACCAGTAATCGTGGATTAACAATATTTTTAATGTCCAGAATATCCAGCCTGTTGGCACCTGTTTGCCACCTGCAAGCGCTTTGGCTGTTCAGGGTTACAAAAGCAAGTGAGTCGTTGGCCACAACCGGGTCGCAGCTTGTAATATGCTCATAATGCGAAAGGAAGATGATGCCCTGGGGATTGGAAATATCGTAAATATACACGCCGTTAATCGATCCAATGAATAATTTGTCATGCAGGGAGAATACGGTTTCAATGCCAAAATCGACATCCAGTTTATTTACCTGAACGGGATCTGATGCATCGTTCACATCGTAGATCAGCAATTGTTTTTCGTTGATCAGGAACAGGTGGTCGTTGGCGATGGTAAATTTGGCCATGGAACCGCCTTTTCCGGTGGTTCCTTCAGGACCTCCGCCGGGGTTGATGTCAGAGGAATAATATTTATCGCAACTGCTCATGCTAAAAATGGTAACCAGCGCTATGAATATAAGAATGCTTTTTTTCATGGTTTTTGTTTTTAGCATTAATAAGAAGTGTAACATTCAGGATTTTCAATTTCATCCGGTATCCAGCCAATCACATATCCTTTTGAAGGATCAGGACATTCAAAATAGGAGTAAAAGGGGAGGTTTTCAGGGTAATGCTGGTTGGGCTCTTCATAAACACCTTCAACCCGTTTGAGTAGCGTTGGGTTTTGCATATCAGAAATGTTAATGGCAACAAGATCATCCAGGTTGTCGGCATACAGCACATTTTCTTTAATAGCAATATCATGATTGCCGTAAATCTGGATGAATGCTATTTTTTTGGGATTTCGCGGGTCCGTATTATCCACCACGTGAATGCCCAGGTTTACATCACCGATAAAAATATAGTTGTCTTTAATATAAATTTTTCCCTGGGTGGTTATGTCCTGCGGTGGCAGTGTTTTAATAATTTTAGCCTGGTCTTTCGGAATATAAACCGGCCTGTATCCTTCTATTGTAGTAACAGAAGTGCCTCCGAAAAACAGCATGAAAACAAAAAATAGAATGAAGATCTTTTTCATAAGGATTGGTTTTAAAATAAAAGGCAAATCAAGCAAAATTTGAGCCAAAAAGTAACGTGTTAGCAATTGATTTTAAATATATTTTTGAATATTTAATCAATCTGCATAGCACCAATCAGATCGCTAACAGAAGTCACATTTTGTTGTTTGCAATACAACTCAATGCCTTCAATAATTTTAACCGAAATCTGCGGGTCGATGAAATTGGCTGTGCCCACCTGTATGGCTGTCGAACCTGCCAGCATGAACTCGATGGCGTCTGTCGCATTCATAATGCCGCCCATCCCGATCACCGGAATTTTAATTGCATTGTACACCTGCCAAACCATTCGTAATGCGATGGGTTTAATTGCCGGTCCGGAAAGGCCTCCGGTAATCGTAGAAAGAATTGGTTTTCGAGTGTTGGCATCAATGGCCATAGCAAGGAATGTGTTTACCAATGAAACAGCATCAGCTCCAACACTTTCAACACCCTTGGCTATTTCAGTGATGTCAGTAACATTTGGTGAAAGTTTTACAATAAGTGTTTTATCATAGGCTTTCCGCACGGCTTCTGTAACCGCTATGGCTGACGGACAACTCACGCCGAATGCCATACCTCCTTCTTTTACGTTCGGGCAGGAAATGTTTAGCTCAATCGAATTAATCCCTTCAATTTCATTCAGCTTTTCGGTTACTTCAACATAATCTTCAATGGTAGAGCCGTTTACATTTGGGATGATTTCTGTGTCAAAACCTTTAATGTTGGGATAAATGGAGTGGATAAAAAAATCAACCCCTTTGTTTTGAAGACCTACGGCATTCAGCATGCCTGATGGTGTTTCGGCCATGCGGGGATACGGGTTGCCTTCCCTGTGTTTCAGAGTAAGCCCTTTAACAAAAATACCACCCAGTTGATTCAGGTCGATAAAGTCAGTAAACTCTTCTCCAAAACCAAAAGTACCCGAAGCGGTTGTGACCGGGTTTTTTAGTTTGAGGTCTTTTATATGGACACTTAAATCTACCATGCCAACTCTTTTGTATTAAATACAGGTCCTTCCGTACATACGCATTTATTGCCGCCATTGGTTTCCACCACACAGCATAAACAGGCCCCGAATCCGCAGGCCATCATATTCTCCAGTGAGGCTTCACAATCCACACCTTTTTCCTCAGCAATTTTTGCGATGGCTTTCATCATGGGGTCAGGTCCGCAGGTATATATTTTATCAAACAGAAATGCTTCAGTAAAAACAGAGTGGTGCGTCACCAGGCCGGTTTGTCCCATAGTGCCGTCCTCGGTTGTGACAAGTACTTCACCCAGTTTTTTAAATTCATCTGTGAGCAGCACATCTTCTTTGGTGCGGGCTCCTATCAGAAATGTAATGTCAATGCCTTTTTGTTTTAATTCTCGCCCAAGGAGAATAAATGGTGCAATTCCGGAACCACCCCCGACGAGCAATGCTTTCTTTGTGCCATTTACCGAAAATGAATTTCCCAGCGGATAAATGACACTTACTTTGTCTCCACCACGCAGCTTCCCGAGTTTTTCAGTGCCTTTTCCAATGATCTTTACGTAAAAGCTGATGGTATTTTTGACATGATCTACATCAAGAATGGATAAGGGACGCCTTAAGAATACGTCTGGTGCATTGGGTATTTTTAACTCAGCAAAATTACCAGGCTTGATCTCAGCAATTGAATCACTGGTTTTAAGCGTGAGGATATAATTCTGGTAATTCAGCCACTTATAATCCTTGAACTTAAAATCCTGTACGCGTTTCATTAGGCCTCTTTTTCGTCGGTGTCTTTTTCTTTTTCTGTACTTTTTTCAGATGGTTTCTCTTCCGTTTCGGCTACTTCCTCATCTTCGTCATCCGTGAAATCAAGCATGTTATTCTTAAGCAGCAAGTTGTACCACGTAAAAACTTTTTTCATGTCTGATACATAAACCGCATCTTTATCATAATCAGGAACGATCTGTACAAAAAGCGCTTTCAAAACGTCAGCACTTGCTTTTTTAGGGTTGTCAACGGGTTTATCTTGCTGTAGTTCCCTTACTTTTTTTAATACCTCTTTTAAAGAAACGCTGTCGGTTTCGGTATAGATGCTGATCTCTTTAAGGGAGCTGATTTGTTCATGCGAAAACACAGGAAATTTTTTGTTGTCTTCCAATGATTCAACGATCAATCCACTTTTGGTTTCACCGACCATTTTAAAAAGTCCGGGTTTTCCTGAAATAGACAAAATTTTAGTAAGATCCATAGAAATTAAATTTCGGCAAAAATACGATTTAGAAGTGAATGATGTATGAATAAATGTTAAAAATCGCTCACAGTAAAATTACTTTATTCAAATGATTGCATGTCCTGAAGTCGTTTGTAAGCACCTTCAATTTTAATGAGTTCGGCATGGGTGCCGCGCTCAATGATTTCCCCTTTTTTGAGCACAATAATTTCATCGGCATGTTGGATGGTGGAGAGCCTGTGTGCGATAACGATAGAAGTCCGGTCTTTCATTACATTGGCAAGGGCATTCTGCACCAGTTTTTCCGATTCGGTATCCAGTGAAGATGTTGCTTCATCAAGAATAAGAATAGGCGGGTTGGCAAGCACGGCCCGGGCAATGCTTATTCGTTGCCGCTGTCCGCCAGAAAGCTGCCCGCCACGATCACCGATGTTGGTTTGGTAACCATTCTCAGTTTCCATAATAAACTCGTGGGCATTGGCAATTTTAGCGGCGGCAATGACTTCTTCTTCCGAAATGCCTGTTAGACCAAAGGCGATGTTGTTAAAAATAGTATCATTAAACAGGATACTCTCCTGCGATACAATTCCCATGATTCCTCTCAGGTCATTTATTTTACAATCTTTAATATGAATGCCGTCAATCAGGATTTCACCCGAAGTAACATCATAAAATCGCGGTAGCAAATCGACCATAGTTGATTTTCCACCACCCGATTCGCCCACAAGGGCAATCAATTTACCTTTTGTAATTGTCAGATTTACATTGTGCAGCACCGGCTCATTGGCATATTGAAAACCAACATTCCTGTATTCCACTTCTTTATTAAATGAAGTAACAGGAACTGCATCCGGTTTTTCTTCAATCACTTCTTCGGCATCCAGTATTTCAAAAATCCTATCGGCTGAGGCAATCCCTTTTTGGATGGCATAAAAACCCTGTGCAAATGTTTTGGCAGGAGGAATGATTTGTGAAAATACGGCTATGTAGGCAATAAAATCGGCAGCCTGGATGGCGGGTGAATCGGCCAATACCATTTTTCCGCCAAACCATAAAACAAATACGATAACGGCAGACGACATAAATTCACTGAGTGGTGATGAAAGATCCCTTCGGCGGTAAATCCATAACAGCACCCGGGCATAGTCGTTATTTTGCCTGCCAAATTTATTGAGGGAGTAAAAAATAGCATTAAATGCTTTGATGATGCGCAGGCCGGAAATACTTTCCTCGATAGTGGCCACAAGTAAGGCGAAATGCGCTTGTCCTACCCTCGATTGCTTTCTTAGCGTTTTACCAATCTGGCCGATGATGATACCGGTTACGGGTAAAATGATCAGCACAAAGAGGCTTAGTTGTGGACTCAGGCTGATCATGAAAGCCAGGTAGGCGATGATGGTGATCGGGTCGCGAACGATCATTTCCAGATAGTTCATGATAGAATGCTCAATCTCCTGTACATCGGATGTGATGCGGGCGATAATATCACCTTTCTTTTGTTTGCTGTAAAATGATAAAGGAAGGATGAGTAATTTGCTAAACAGTTCGTTGCGCATCCCTTTTACGGCGCCAATCCTTACATTGGCCATAAAATACATTGATAGAAAACGTGCCAGGTTTCTGAAGAAAAATGCACCCAGCAGCACAAGGCATATATACACGAGAGCTTGCATATTACCTTCGCTGATAATCACCTTACTGATATGATAATTCAGGAATTGCAGTAAAGAATCGGTACTAAACCCAAATTCCGGTTTTTCAGTTACCAAATCGTTGATACCAAATAACAGGTTGAGAAAGGGGATGAGCAGGGCAAATGAAAAAAGCGAAAATACAACGGTAAGTATGTTAAAAATAACATTCAGCCCGGCAAAGCCCCAATATGGTTTTATATACGCAAGTACCCGATAAAACTTTTTCATAAACAGATTTTATAACAAATGGAGCCCGGTATAATTTTCCGGTGTGATGCCTTTTAATTCAAGTTTTATGTTTTCTGATACTTCCAAATTTTCAATAAACTGATGGATGGATGCCTGTGTGATCATTTCATTGGTGCGTGTAAGTAATTTTAATGCTTCATAAGGGTTCGGGTAGTTTTCACGACGAAGAACGGTTTGAATAGTCTCGGCAACAACGGCCCAGTTCTTCTCCAGGTCTTCGGCGAGTTTGCTTTCATTCAATATCAGCTTTTCAAACCCCTTTAATAATGATTTTATAGCGATCAGCATGTGGGCCACCGGAACGCCAACATTGCGGGTGACTGTCGAGTCTGTCAGGTCGCGTTGCAGGCGCGATACGGGTAATTTTTCACTCATATGATACAGCAGGGCATTCGCCACACCCAGGTTACCTTCGGCATTTTCAAAATCAATAGGGTTTACCTTGTGTGGCATGGCCGAAGAGCCCACTTCACCCTCTTTAATTTTCTGCTTGAAATAATCCATCGAAATATAAGTCCAGATGTCTTTGCTCAAATCGAGGAGAATCGTATTAATCCGTGCCAGGTTATGAAAGTATGCAGCGAGATAATCATAATGCTCAATTTGAGTGGTGGTGCGTTGCCGGTGGATTTTCAACTTCTTTTTCAAAAACTGGTTGGCAAATTCTTCCCAATCCACATG
>JAZBOW010000278.1:0-6767 GCA_036351335.1 Bacteroidales bacterium
ATGGTGGAAAAAGCCAAAGTAAAACGTGAGTACAGTCATGAAACCAATGACGAAGCCTTAAAAGAAACCGTAAAAGAAACTACCTACAAAGCCTGTTATGAAGTAGCCCTGGCAGGAAATGATGACAAACATGCACGTAAAGAAGCTTTTGATGCCATTCGTGATGCATTTCTTGAGGCAATGCCCGAAGATGAGCGCGAAGAAAAAGAATACCTGGTAAAAAGATATTTCCACGATGTGGAAAAAGAAGCCGTCAGAAACGCGGTACTTGATAAAAGAATACGTCTTGACGGACGTAAACTGGACCAAATCCGTGACATATGGTCTGAAATCGATTATCTTCCTGCTGCACATGGGTCAGCTGTATTTACAAGAGGCGAAACGCAAGCGCTTGTTACAGTAACCTTGGGAAATAAGATGAATGCCCAAAGTATTGATGGTGCCCTAATCGAAGGTTCCAACGAATTCATGTTACATTATAATTTCCCCGGATTTTCAACCGGAGAGGTTAAAAGAATGTTTGGCCCGGCTCGAAGAGAGATTGGTCATGGTAACCTTGCTGAAAGAGCACTGAAGCAAGTGGTGCCATCAGGTGAAGAAAATCCTTATACAATTCGTATCGTTTCAGATATTCTTGAGTCTAATGGTTCTTCATCAATGGCTTCAGTTTGTGGCGGCACATTGGCTTTAATGGATGCCGGTATTAAAATTAAGAAACCCGTCGCCGGAATTGCAATGGGATTAATAACTGACACTGAATCTGGTAAGTATGCTGTTCTTTCAGATATATTAGGCGATGAAGATCACCTTGGTGATATGGACTTTAAAGTAACTGGAACCGTGGATGGTATTACAGCCTGCCAGATGGATATTAAAGTAGATGGTTTGTCATACCAGGTACTTGAGGAAGCGTTAGAGCAAGCACGTAAAGGGAGACTGCATATTTTGGGTGAAATGGCCAAAACTATTGACAAACCAAATGAAGATTATAAAGATTTTGTGCCGAGAATTGAGCAGATGATGATTGATAAGGAATTCATTGGTGCGGTGATTGGACCCGGCGGAAAAATTATTCAACAGATTCAAGCTGAAACAGGTGCCATCATCGTTATTGAAGAAAAAGGAAATTTTGGCGTAATCGACATCATGTCGAGCGACAAAGAATCCATTGAAAAAGCAAAAAGCTGGATCAAAGGTATTACGGCAATGCCTGAATTGAATGAAGTATATCTTGGAAAAGTAAAGAGTATTGTATCCTTTGGTGCTTTCGTGGAAATTTTACCTGGTAAGGATGGATTACTTCACGTTTCTGAAATCGACTGGAAACGCATTGAGAATGTGGAAGATGTATTGCAGGAAGGTGACAAGATCAAGGTGAAGTTAATCGGCATTGACTCAAAAACCGGAAAATTGAAATTATCAAGAAAAGTTTTACTCGAGCGGCCGGAAAGAAAACCTGACAGTAATTAGGGTAACTTTTAATATTGATAAACGTATATACATTAAATCACCAAATAACAGCATTCGATAAATGAGGCAATTAAAGATTACAAAACAGGTTACCAATCGCGAAACCGCCTCTCTTGACAAATATTTGCAAGAGATTGGAAAAGTTGATCTTATCACTGCTGAAGAAGAAGTTGAACTGGCTCGCCGAATCAAGCAGGGTGACCGTATTGCCCTCGAGAAACTTACAAAAGCCAATCTGCGTTTTGTCGTGTCCGTATCAAAACAATATCAGAACCAGGGACTTACCCTCCCCGACCTGATCAACGAAGGCAATTTAGGTTTGATTAAAGCAGCCCAAAGGTTTGATGAAACACGTGGTTTTAAGTTTATTTCTTACGCCGTTTGGTGGATTCGCCAGTCCATTCTCCAGGCATTGGCCGAACAATCAAGAATTGTAAGGTTACCACTGAATAAAATTGGCTCCATCAACAAAATCAATAAGGCTTCTGCACGACTTGAGCAGGGATTCGAGCGCGAACCCAATGTAAAAGAGCTGGCTGGTGAGCTTGACATGACCGAAACGGAAGTAAAAGAATCCATGCGTAATGCAGGCCGTCATGTTTCTATGGATGCACCGCTGATCCAGGATGAAGACAACACCATGTACGATGTGCTGAAAAGCGATGAGGCCATCACCCCTGAAACAGGATTGTTATACGAATCGCTCAGAAAAGAAATTGACCGCGCCATCTCCACTTTAACACAACGTGAAGCGGATGTGGTAAGATTATATTTTGGCTTAAATGGAAGCCACCCGATGACACTGGAAGAAATTGGTGAAACATTTGACCTGACACGAGAACGAGTTCGGCAGATTAAAGAGAAGGCGATCCGAAGGCTAAAACATACTTCGAGAAGTAAGATCTTGAAATCGTATTTAGGTTAAGATTTAGCGTCCCAATGAGGACGCTTTTTTTTTATCTTTGAAAAATGACACACTTGGTAGCCCCTTCCCTCCTTTCGGCCGACTTTGGCCAACTGAAACAGGAGGTTGAAATGATCAATAACAGCCAGGCCGACTGGTTTCACCTGGATGTGATGGATGGCGTTTTTGTGCCCAACATCACTTTTGGATTTCAAATCATCAAAGTGATTAACGAATATGCCAAAAAACCACTGGATGTGCATTTGATGATCGTACAGCCTGAAAGGTATTTCGAGCAATTTCGAGATGCAGGTGCCGATATCCTCTCCATTCAATATGAAGCCGTCACCCATTTGCACCGGAATATCCATGCAATGAAAGAATTGGGGATGAAAGCGGGAGTTGTATTGAATCCACATACGAACGTTTCCGTGCTGGAAGATACCATTTCTGATATCGACCTGGTACTGATCATGTCAGTCAACCCGGGATTTGGCGGCCAAAAATTTATTGAGAACACCTATCAGAAAATCAGTCGTTTAAAAGAATTGATCCTGAAGAAAAACTCAAAAGCTCTGATCGAAGTGGATGGAGGTGTTAACCTTGAAAATGCATCGAAATTAGTGAAGTATGGCGCAGATGTATTGGTGTCAGGGAATACCATTTTTGCTTCTCAAAAGCCGTTGGAAGTAATTAAAAAATTAAAAACATTTTCTGATTGACATATTGTATCCTCAGAATGGTTTAATATCAGATATTTTAATTTAGAATTGAAATAAATTTTTAGCAACTATACTTCGCTTATCGATTACCTTCGTATTCTTTTTAATTTCGTTTACAGAATACACCCAAAAATTATCAAATGCGATTTTCTTTAGTTTTTTCCTTACTGTTGCTATCATTTTCTTCCTTTTTTTCTACCTTATCAACAGCACAAAATAATTATGTTCCCGGATACATTGTAGACAATAGCGGAGATACCACGCATGGATATATAGAGTATTATGAGTGGGCAATAACACCTTCTAAAATCTCTTTTAAAAAAGAAACGAATACGGATCCTGTTGTCTACCATGCTGATGATCTGCTTGCATTTCAACTCAACAATTATATCTATCAAAGCCGTTTTGTAACTTTAACATATTCACCACGAAGCCCTGATAATGCCCTGGAATCTGCAACACCTAAATCCGAATCATCCAAGCTATTTTTATTTCTTCTAATCGATGGAAATATTACCTTTTATAAGTACTTTGATCAATTTGGGAATGACCACTATTATATCGAAACACCAACCGATTCGATTGACGAGCTTTTATACTTCAAATATTATCAGGTTGAGAATGATAAAAGAATACTTCATACGAATAATAAATACAAAGGCCAGTTATTATTTCATTTGCGAGCATGTAACACCTTGAAATCCCAAATCTTAGATGCTGCTTATGAGCCTGGTGACTTACACAGAGTAATTACCAGCTATTATAATTGCACAGGTGATACTATTACATACCAATACCGTAACACTGATAATTTTTCTGCAAAACGTAAACGATCTCGCGTGAAGATAGGCTTATTTGCGGGAGTGAGCACAACTAAAATTTCATTTGTAAGCGGCGAAGGCAAATATAATTATGTGCTTAGGGCTGACTTTAAAAACTCGACAAACCCGGTATTTGGCATACAAATTAATGCAGAACCAGCCAAAGCTAACGGCAGGTGGGGCATCATTATGGATGTCCTTGTCAAGTCCTATAGTTTCTCAGCTAATTACACAAACACCTGGGATGTATCCAATTACGACAGCTATGATATGAAAATGGCGGCGACCTATCTTTCAGTTAATCCAATGTGGAGATATTATTTTAGTAAGACCCGCATCAAACCATACTTAAATGCCGGCGGATATCTGGCCAGCGTTTTAACGAAAGTAGATGAGATGTACCATGAAAAAGATGTCAATGGTGTTATTACAAGTGAGAATTCAACTGTTTTTGATGACCAAACAAGACGTTTTGATTATGGATTTACAATAGGTGGTGGTGTTAAAATATACAAGTTTAACCTTGACATACGCTATAATTACGGGGGCACGTCGATATATCCGGTTAATTCAAACACCCAGAGTATTCTTTTTATGCTGGGCTTTATATTTAATTAAGATCATATTGTTATGTACCCTTATTGCCGAATCACCAAATTAATAGTATCCAGTAAAAGAAAATCAAAATGCAGTTATTCTGATGAAGGCATCCTGAAAATGAGGGTCATGCCGGGCGACATTGATGTGTTTGGTGAACTAAACAATGGCCGCTTTCTCACCTTGATGGATTTTGGAAGATTCGATTTAGCCATTCGCACAGGACTGTTAAAATTCGTCAGGAAACAAAACTGGGGACTGACTGTTGCCGGATCAACCGCACGATTCCGTTACAGGTTGAGGTTATTTCAAAAGTTTGAACTCCACTCGAAGGTCATTGGTCACGATGACAAGTGGATCTATTTCCATCAGAAAATGATACGAAAAGGAAGAATTCATGCATCTGCCTTGGTCCGCACAGGCGTTACATCTAAGTCAGGGATTGTAAAAGTTGAGGAAGTTAAAAAACGAATGGAGCAGGATATACAAATTCCCCTCCTCCCTGGTTGGGCCAAAGCCTGGATCGAAGCGGATGAGATACATCCGAAATCTTAAGTTATAACCTTACTATGAATTAAGTCCGGCTGGTCACTTCCACCAGGTGATAGCCAAATTGTGTTTTAACAGGTCCCTGAACTACGTTAATAGGAGCACTGAACACCACTTCATCAAATTCTTTGACCATCATACCAGGGCTAAATGTGCCCAGGTTGCCTCCATCCCGTGACGAAGGACATGTTGAATATTCTTTGGCGACAGTTGCAAAATCTTCACCCTTTTCAATTTTACTTTTTAACTCGTTGCATTTCTCTTCGGTAGCCACTAAAATATGGCGCGCACTGGCTTTTGTCATTTTATTTTTTTAATGTGAATAATGAGCGGCAAAACTACAAAAATGACTTATGCTCCGGAAAATAAATTTATTACTTTAAAATTCACTTGTTCACGGGCCATCGCCTCGTTCGATTTAATTAACTTTGAGCCATCAAAATAAAATAGCATGAATGAACATATACTTGAATTAGAACCATCCTCCATTTGGAAATATTTTAAAGAGATCCTTGCCATACCACGACCTTCGAAAAAGGAAGAAAAAATCATAGAATACTTGCTTGACTTCGGAAAAAAACATCTTCTGGAAACAACACAGGATGAAGTAGGAAATGTATTGATCAGGAAGCCGGCTACCCTGGGCATGGAAAACCGGAAATCGGTAGTGTTGCAAAGCCATATTGATATGGTGTGTGAAAAAAACAGCGATACCGAGCATGATTTTGAAAATGATCCTATCGAAACCTACATTGAAGATGGCTGGGTATATGCTAAAGGAACGACCCTTGGAGCTGATGATGGTATTGGCGTAGCCGCCCAACTGGCTATACTGGCATCTGACGACATTGCACATGGACCGATTGAATGTCTGTTTACCGTGGATGAGGAAACAGGACTATCAGGTGCTTTCGGGCTTCAGCCGGGCTTTTTGAAAAGTGAAATCCTGCTGAACCTCGACTCGGAAGACGAAGGGCAATTATTTATCGGTTGCGCCGGCGGACAGGATACACTCGCCTGGTTGCCTTACGACCTCGAAGATGCACCTGAATCGCATAAAGCATACAAGATCATGGTCTCAGGTTTAAAAGGCGGCCACTCAGGCGACGATATCAGCAAAGGTCTGGGCAATGCCAATAAAATGCTGAACAGTTTCCTCTGGACGTACAGGCAACAATTCGGACTGAAATTACATACATTTGATGGCGGTAACCTGCGAAATGCCATTGCCCGTGAAGCCTATGCCATCATCCTGGTACCCGAAAAATCATCTCAGTTTTTAGTGGCTGAAGTCAAAGGTTTTGAAGAAATGCTTCGGAATGAATTCCACGTAACGGAACCCAATTTAATGCTGAATATTGAAGAAACAAATATTCCGGATACAGTCATCGACAGCGATTCATTCATGGAATTGTGCAACGCCATTTATGCCTGTCCGCATGGTGTAATTGCCATGTCGCAGGAAATTGATGATTTCGTAGAGACTTCTACCAACCTGGCATCTGTAAAGTTCGTTGATGATAATGAGATATTGATCACTACCAGCCAGCGCAGTTCGGTTGAATCGGAAAAACATGATGCAACAAATATGGTAACAAGCGTATTTAAGCTGGCAGGCGGTCGTACCAAAACATCTGATGGTTACCCGGGCTGGACACCCAATCCGAATTCTGTTATTGTTGATTTAACAGTAAAACACTATAA
>JAZBOW010000279.1:0-2300 GCA_036351335.1 Bacteroidales bacterium
CGCGACAATAATCTTAAATTAAAAGAAAAATTAGTGACTCTATATAAGGGGGGGACTCCTGGCAAAGGAACGCTTCCCGGTAGTGCAGGTTTGACAACAGCAGATATCAAGTGCAGCGGGTGTTTGTCTGATGATGTATTCATGTACTGTAAACAATGCTATATAAAGGATTGCACAAAAGAAAAGGGATACTCTGGGTGCCACCAGTGTAAGGAGTTTCCTTGCCATTATATTACTGATGATTTCCCAATGGCGGTAGGTAAAAAAGTTATTTTACGGGCTATCCCGTATTGGAAAGAATTCGGAACTGAAAAATTTATTGAGGATGAAGAGGCTCGCTATTGTTGTCCGGAATGTGGAAATAAAGTTTTTCGTGGCGTTATAAAATGCAACAAATGTAAAACTAAACTGGATTTAGACTGAATTTTATTATATCGCTCACCGCTGATTTTGGCGCTACATTAGACCCTGATGGTGCATTTTGAATATTTAATTTGCAAAATACACCAATGCCTTATATAACATTCCCATGAATCTCATCGACAGAACAATTGAACCGATTGCAAAATCACTTGCCAGGCAATACCCTGTGCTCACCATCACAGGTCCGAGGCAAAGCGGAAAAACCACCCTGTGCAAAAAAATATTTTCAGACAAATCATATGTCAATCTGGAATTTCCTGACACCCGACAATTTGCCATTGATGACCCGAGAAGTTTTTTAGCCCAATTTCCGGATGGTGCCGTGCTGGATGAAATTCAAAGAGCGCCGGATCTGATTTCCTATATTCAACCCCTGGTAGATGAAAACCAGCGAGAAGGACAGTTTATTCTTACCGGCAGCCAGCAGTTTGAAATCAGTAATACCATCAACCAGTCGCTTGCAGGCCGGACTGCCCTGATCAAGCTGCTGCCTTTCTGCCTTGAAGAAATTCAGTCGGGCTTTTCATTGCCTGCCATTGACCGTCTGCTGTATCAGGGCTTTTACCCGCGAATCTGGGATAAAGACCTGGAACCGAACCAGGCCCTTGGCAATTATTTTGAAACCTATGTTGAAAGAGATCTTCGGCAACTGACAACGATTAAAAACCTACACCTGTTTCAGCGTTTCATAAAACTTTGCGCCGGGCGTGTGGGGCAGCTTTTAAACATGAACAGCCTGGCCAATGATACCGGGATATCTCACACCACAGCCCGAAGCTGGCTCTCAATCCTTGAAGCGAGCTATATCATATTTTTTCTACAGCCCTACCATGTAAATATTTCAAAACGGCTGGTCAAATCCCCTAAACTGTATTTTTACGATATCGGCCTGGCATCATACCTGTTAAACATCCAGAATGAAATGCAGATTACGCGGGATCCCCTTTACGGACATCTGTTTGAAAACATGGTGGTCGCTGAGGCCTTGAAGTATCGATTCAATCATGGCAGACACAGCAATCTTTATTTTTACCGCGACAGCAAAGGCAATGAAGTTGATCTTTTACTTGTTAATGGCCCGGACATTTTTCCTGTTGAAATAAAAGCAGGCATGACCATTACACGAGATTATTTTAAAGGCCTGAAGCATTTTACAGCACTGTTTGAAGATAAGATGCCGGATGGCAGCGGTCTTGTATATGCTGGAAATGAATCTCAGAGAAGAGAAGAGGTCTCAATTGAGCCATTCTATAATCTGGCTCAGCTATTTTGTGAAAGGGGTCAAGTCTACTCTTGATCCTTCGCGCAATTCCAACAATCAACATGCACCGGGTTTCACCGGTGATGTTGTCGTTGATAAAAAATGAGTATCGTATGAAAAATAAAAAGTTACAACTCATGAAAGTACTATTTAGAGCATGAATATAGGATTGCCACATATAATGCTTTTTGTAAGTTTTTTTTTCTGTCTTTCTCTTTGTATCTATAGCTTAAAATTTAAATGGACTCCCCTGAATTTAACTTTTTCACTTCTTACAGCATCAGCAGCTATTTATGCGCTTGGTTATGCATTTGAGCGTATGAGCGTAAATTTGGAATCCATGCTTTCCTGGTCTAAATTTCAATATGTCGGAATACCATTTATACCTGGGTTATTAATGGTATTCACCTTATGCTATACAGGTTATGGGGAAAAAGTAACCATTTTTAGAAGTCTATTGGTTTTTATAGTCCCATTTATTTCATTTGTCGCCAGGTGGACAAATCAGTATCACCAACTTTTTTATAAAAATCCTGCTATTTTTAACTCTCAGATGGGGCCGATGTTGAATTTCGAGGCAGGTATTTTTTATATCATACATATTATATATCTTGTC
>JAZBOW010000280.1:0-8843 GCA_036351335.1 Bacteroidales bacterium
CAGGTACGGGGCCATGAATTGGGAATGCAAAAATATAAATTATATTTATTTCACCTCGCTCCCGTTTGAAACATCTTCAGTAGGCGAAACAAAGCATAGTTTGCCATCCGCATCTTCAGCCATTAGGATCATGCCCTGCGATTCAATGCCTCTTAACTTTCGGGGCGCCAGGTTCACCAAAATGCTTACTTTCTTTCCGATGATCTGATCGGGTGCGTAATATTCAGCAATACCTGAAACAACCGTCCGTTGGTCGATACCGGTATCTATTTTAAGTTTTATAAGCTTTTTGGTTTTGGCTACTTTTTCTGCCTCCAAAATGGTTCCGGTCCTGATGTCCATTTTCATGAAATCTTCAAAAACGATCTCTTCTTTGGCGGGTTTGGCTTTCGTCATTTTTTCATTTTCATTTTTTGTATCCAATAAACGTTGCACCTGAGCATCCACTTCCGCATCTTCAATGCGGGCAAAAAGCAGTTCCGGGTTGTTTAAAACCGATCCCGTTTTTATCAGCTCTGTCTTGCCAGCGTCTGACCATATTGGAGATGCCATGCCCAGCATTTCCTGAAGTTTCTTTGCCGTAAATGGTAAAAAGGGTTGGGAGAGTACAGCCAGGTTGGCCACGATTTGCAGCGACACGTTCAAAATCGTTTTTACTTTATCCTCATCCGTTTTATATACTTTCCACGGCTCCATATCCGTCAGGTATTTGTTGCCCAAACGTGCTAAATTCATCAATTCGGACAACGCTTCACGAAAACGGTACCTGTCCAGGCTGCTGGAAATTTTATCCGGGTAGGTCTTCATTTCTTCCAGCGTACTTTTAGCTACATCATCCCATTCGGTGATGGCCGGAACTTTACCGTCAAAATATTTTTGAGTGAGTACCAGTGTACGGTTTACCAGGTTACCAAAAATAGCCAACAGCTCATTGTTGTTGCGTGCCTGGAAATCTTTCCAGGTAAAATCATTATCCTTTGTTTCGGGGGCATTAGCAGTCAGCACATAGCGCAAAACATCCTGTTTTCCGGGGAAATCTTTCAAATACTCATGTAACCAGACGGCCCAGTTCCGTGAAGTGGAGATTTTGTCGTTTTCCAGGTTTAAAAACTCATTCGCAGGCACGTTGTCCGGTAATGTAAAACTTCCTTCTGATTTCAGCATGGCTGGAAAAATGATACAGTGAAAAACGATATTATCTTTCCCGATAAAATGCACCAGTTTTGAATCCTCATCTTTCCAGTAAGGTTTCCAGTCTCTGCCGGTTTTCTCACTCCATTCTTTGGCCGCAGAAATATAGCCAATAGGCGCGTCAAACCACACATACAGTACTTTACCTTCGGCGTCTTTCAGGGGCACATTCACACCCCAGTCCAGGTCACGGGTAACAGCCCTGGGTTTCAGTCCATGGTCGATCCATGATTTTACCTGCCCGTACACATTGGCTTTCCAGTCGTCTTTGTGGCCCTCTATAATCCATTCGTTCAGCCATTCTTCATATTGATCCAGCGGCAAATACCAGTGTTTGGTTTCCTTCAAAACAGGCACATTGCCACTCAGCGCCGATTTCGGGTTGATCAGTTCCAACGGACTTAAGGAAGTTCCGCAATTCTCACACTGATCTCCATAAGCCTTTTCATTTCCGCAATGCGGACAAGTGCCGGTAATGTACCTGTCGGCCAGAAAATGCTGTGTTTCTTCGTCAAAATATTGCTCGTTGGTTTTTTCAATGAAATCACCTTTTTCGTAAAGTTTCAGAAAGAAATCAGACGCCGTTTCATGATGGATGGGCGCGGAAGTACGGGAATACACATCGAAAGAAATGCCAAATTCCTCAAACGACTTTTTGATCTGCTCATGATACCTGTCCACTATTTCCTGAGGCGAAACGCCTTCTGCTCGCGCTTTAATGGTGATCGGCACACCATGCTCATCAGAGCCACCTATAAAAAGTACATCCTCGCCTTTCATTCTTAAATACCTGGCATAAATATCAGCCGGTACATATACACCGGCAAGATGTCCGATATGTATGGGCCCGTTCGCATAGGGCAGGGCCGAGGTGATGGTGTATCGTTTGAAGTTTTTAGGCATAAAGTCGTTTTTTCCTTAATTTCGGCAAAGTTAATAAACAAAAAACATGATAAAGCCTCCTTCGCTTATTAAAGGTGACAAAATCGGCCTGGTGGCACCTGCACGGAAAATTGCTCCTGGAGAAATCAGTAAGGCAATAGATATAATTGAATCACAGGGTTTTGTTCCTGTTTATAGAAACGATTTATTCGCTGCTGATAATCAATTCGCCGGCAACGACCTGATACGCGCATCAAACACTCAGCAAATGCTGGACGATCCAGAAATAAAAGCCATCTTTTGTGCCAGGGGAGGTTATGGCAGTGTGAGAATTATCGACATGCTGAATTTTGAGCTGTTTAAAAAACATCCTAAATGGTTCGTTGGTTATAGCGATGTAACGGTTTTTCATAGCCATATCAACACCGTTCTGGGGGTGCAAACCCTGCACGCCACTATGCCAATCAATTTTCCTGAGAACACAGGCCGGGCCTTATCAGGTTTATTTGATGTGCTTCGGGGAACGTTTCCGGGTTACACGATTGAGCCACACCATTTGAACAGGAAAGGCAATACTGAAGGCATATTAACCGGTGGCAATCTGTCTGTTTTATACAGCCTGATGGGTAGCAGATCGTTTCCTGATATGAAAGATAAGCTTCTATTTATAGAAGACTTAGATGAATATCTGTATCATATTGATCGAATGATGCTGGGATTGAAAAGAGCCGGATTACTAGAAAAACTGAATGGCTTAATAATAGGCGGTATGACAGATATGAATGACAACGAAGTACCTTTTGGAAAAACGGCATATGAAATCATTCAGGAAGCGGTTGCCGCATATAACTACCCGGTTTGTTTCGGCTTTCCGGCCGGACATTTTAACAACAACCGGCCACTGATCATGGGTGCTCAAGTAAAACTGGATGTAAATGATCATCCTCAAATCACCTTTTTAGATTAAAAATGGCAGAGCACAATGAACTTGGAAAGAAAGGGGAGTTGATCGCCAGAAAATTTCTGGAAGAAAAAGGAATCCAGATCATAGAAACCAACTGGCGGCATGAAAAGGATGAAATTGATGTAATTGCCAAAGATGGCGATGAGCTGGTTATGGTAGAAGTTAAAACCAGGAGCACCCGCTATTTTGGTGATCCTTCAGAAGCTGTGGGTAATGCAAAAGAATCCTTTTTGATCCGTGCAGCGGAGGCTTACGTGGAAATACACAACCTGAATATTGATATTCGTTTCGATATTATATCCATCGTTATCGATAAAAAAGGGACACATATTGAATATATCAAAGATGCTTTTTACCCCGAATTACCTGATCTGGATTAAGGTTTAGCCTGAAATACCAGCAAAGGTATGTTGGAATGGAACAGGAATTTTTTAGCTACACTCGGTTTATACAGCTTCTCGATAAAGTTCCGCTTACGTGTATTTACCGCCAACACATCAATTTGATGTTCCCTGATGAAATTTTCAAATCCCTGTTGCAAGTCAATCGTCTCTAAAATACCACATTCGATGTTTGGTTCAAGCATGGTATCCAGCAGGTAATTGCGGACTTTTCTCATTTCCATCTCATCCATTTCATTGTCTTCCTCCAGCGCAGCATGCACACAATATATTTTGGCATTGAATGGTTTGGCGAAAGAAGACAGCCTTCGCAAAGCCGTATAGTCGGTTTTATCAAAATTAGTGGCATACAATACCCGTTTGGGATGCGTAACACTCGAAGCGTCATAATTTTGTGGAATCGCCATTACCGGTATGTCTGCTTTTCTGATGATCTGGGCTGTGGTACTGCTATACGTCCGCAGTCCTTCCAGCTTATTTCCCCTGGTACCCATGATCACCAATGCCGGCTCATATTCCCTGATCTGGTTTAAAATGGTATCCACGGCATTGCCTTTAAACAGGTCGAAACTGATTTTTACATCCTTGATATTTTTAGTTTCAATCTTATCTTTCAACCTGTTGGACAGCGATCGAAGGCTTTTTTCGGTCTCCTCTTCCACCTCCCGTATAATTGAATCAAGATTTAACTGGTAAGAATAAGATTCAAGATAGGTTTGCGGGGTTCCCATCGGATCTAAGTATGCATTGATCAATTTGATATCTGCTTTTATAGCCCCGGCTATTTTTAGTGCATAAAAAGCAGCATTTTCAGCTTGAACGCTAAAGTCAACCGGAACAAGAATTCGACGGATACTTTTCATATAGGCTACCGCTTCTTCCTTATTTACACCATATGAAGCTCTGAAATCATCAAATATTTTAACCGCCTTTTCGCTGTCTTCTGCCTGTATTTTAACTAGCACACCTCCAGGACTTTCTTTCATGCGGTTTATATTGGTCATAAAACACTCGATACCATTGCTTTCGAGCATGGCGCAGAGCAATTGTGCCCGCATATAGGTGAGTGTGGCAAGGGTGATGATCTTTTCTGGCATGACCTTAGACGTTTTTCGATTTGCTGTGTAAATATACTGATTTCAGTGTGAAAATGCAAGTGTCGCCAACGCTTTAAAGCTTATTCATATCTGATTACATTATATTCAACTTTCTAAATATCAGAAAATAACATTTGTACCTTTGCAGCATATTATTTTAACCCTATGGAACGAAAAAAATACCCCGGTAAAACTTTTAAAAGCTCAAAAAGCACAAGTTTTAAACCCAACAGAAATGCAGATACCAAAAATGATGGCCTGATCCGTTTGAATAAATACCTGGCCAATGCTGGTGTTTGTTCCAGAAGGGAAGCGGATAAGCTGATCGCAAGCGGTATTGTTAAAGTAAATGGAAAGATTGTCACCGAATTGGGAACAAAAGTCAGTCCTGAAGATAAAGTAATATGCGGTGGTGAATCATTAAAACGTGAAAAAAAACGATATTTTTTATTGAATAAACCCAAAGATTTTATCACTACATCTGACGATCCTCATGACCGTAAAACCGTAATGGTGCTCATGCAAAATGCCTGTCAGGAAAGAATTTACCCCGTGGGTAGGCTCGACAGGAACACGCTTGGATTGTTGTTATTTACGAATGATGGTGAACTGGCCAAAAAACTCACCCATCCGAAGCACAATGTAAAAAAGATTTATCATGTGTATCTTGATAAACCTCTCCACAAAAGCGATATCATCGAAATAACCAACGGTTTAGAGCTTGAGGATGGTTTTATTAAGCCCGACAAAATATCATATGTGAGCAGTGAACATGACAATACTCAGGTTGGCCTCGAACTACATTCGGGTAAAAACCGCATCGTCAGGCGAATATTTGAACACCTTGGGTATAAAGTGATCAAACTTGATCGTGTATTTTTTGCCGGGCTCACAAAAAAGGACCTGCCCCGTGGTAAATTCCGGGAGTTAACACAAGAAGAAGTGAATATATTAAAGCGAATCGCCTAAATAAAGAACCCCGTTTTAACGGGGTTTTTAGAATTTATATTGTATTTCCTTATTTCAATCCCAATACTTCGGGACCTTGCGTAAAAACAATATCAACAGGAACGCCAGCATCATTGATCCTGTCCAGGTCAGCTTGCAATTGCGGTTTAATCACTCCATCCGTTTCTATCCAGTTGGCTGCTGCTTCGTAATCACCATCACCCTGAATTTTCAGGATTTTTTGTGTCAGGTCGGTTGAAGCAGCTTTCATCTTATCAATATCTACCGCGTAAGTACCATCGTCATTCCTGGTAAATGCACCTTTTTCAAGGAAGTAATTAAACCGTAGCATATTGGCCATACCATGTGCACTTGATGCGCCAAAGCGAACCGATCTGAATATTCCGGCCATAAAAGTAACGTAGTTATCCATCAGGTCTGTATCGTTAAATTCACCCATTTCGTTGAGCTTGGTTACCAGGTAAAGTCCCAGTATATCCGCTTTTCCTTCTTCAATGGCTGAATATTTTTCTTTCAGTGCTTTTCGGGCAGGGCCTTTGCCATTAATGGTGTTTTTAATTCCCATACCGTGCGAAACTTCATGGAACATGGTGTTGGAAAAGAAGGCTGTAAAGGTGATATGTTTGCGTTGCTCAGGCGTGATGACCATTTCTGAAATCGGTACTAAAATTTTATCGAATTTTGCCTGCATGGCATTTTTCAATTGCAGTTTTCTTGTACCCTTTTCCAGTTGAACACGTTCGTCGTTAGGTAAGTTAATGGCAATTGTTTTCCCGGCCATATTGCAATCGCCTGCATAATACACAGCATCGTAGGCATTTAAATCCACATCTGAACCCGGAACCTCATTTTTATACACCTGATCTACCGGTAATTCGGTTTGTAACTGAGGTAGAAAAGCAGCATATTTGGCCAATTTTTCGCTCCACTCCACATCTTTTATCAGAATATAGGCTTCATGGGCTGCCTTATAACCATATAGGCCATCTGTATAATTTTCTATAGGCCCGATGACCAGGTCTATTAAGTTGTCTTTCATGTCAATCCATGCCATATCGCTTTCAAAATAATCATCTGTTCGTAGCGCCTTAGCCCTTAAATTCAGGTAATTTTCAAAACCGGCATCGTCAGCTAACAATGCAGCTTCTTCCAGTAAAGCCGCGATTTTTTCCGTCCGCTCTTTATATGCATTATGGTACCAGACCGTCGTTAATGCACCATCGTCATCTCTTCTGATCAGTGTATACAAACTTGTTTTATCTTCATTATCATAGGCGGCAAATTCTTCCTTGGTCATATCGTGCGGATAAAATTCGGCTCCGGCAGGTTTGGGTCCGTACCCCTCTATAAAGGGGGTGAGGTTGTTCAGTTCATCCCAGGGACCGTAATTTATTTTGGCATATTGTCTCAATTCGGGGTCTTCAATGCTGGACAAAAAAGTTTCTTTTTCGCCCACATTCTGCAACCAGAAGATCTCATCAGTCAGATCGGCTGCTTTAAAAAGCAGAAGCAACATTTCTTTCTGATTCTCACTCAGGTGAGAAATATCGGTTGTAAGGGTAAAATCAGCGTATTCAGCCATGTTATAAGAGGCTTTGGAAGATTCCTGTTCTGCCTTTTGAGAGGCATTTTCGCAGCTATTCATCACAACTGCCACCGCAAGAACTAAAATTACGGAAAAGATTTTTTTGAACATATTACATTGGTTTAATTGGTTTTACGATCAGCGAATTTACAAATAATTAAGCTGTTGTGATACGAAATAGTGGCCGATTTTACCAGCCGAGTAAATAGGCAAACACCAGGGGCGCAACAATAGTAGCATCCGATTCAATGATAAATTTGGGTGTATGCTCTTCCAATTTCCCCCAGGTAATCTTCTCATTTGGAACGGCACCTGAGTATGATCCGTAACTGGTTGTTGAGTCACTGATCTGGCAAAAGTATGACCACACGGGTATGCTTGAAAAACCCAGATCCTGGTGTAACATGGGCACCACACAAATGGGGAAATCGCCGGCAATGCCGCCACCAATCTGGAAAAATCCCACTCCACTCTCACCACTGTTTTTCTGGTACCAGTCGGCAAGAGTCATCATATACTCGATACCTGATTTTGTGATGGAAGGCGGAAACATGCCTTCGATACAATGCGCTGCAAAGAAATTGCCACAGGTTGAATCTTCCCATCCGGGTACGATAATTTGAAGGTTTTTTTCGGCCGCAGCCATCAACCACGAATCTTTGGGGTCAATCTGATGTTCCAGTTTGTTAACCTCATCAAGCAGAATCTGGTAAAAATATTCATGAGGAAAGTATCTTTTATTTTCTTCTGCTGCTTTTTTCCATTGCCTGACCAGGTGGTGTTCAATCCGGCGCATGGCTTCCTCTTCTGGGATACAAGTATCCGTAACCCGGTTAAAATGGTGGTTCAGCAGTTCCGTTTCATCGGCAGGTGAAAGATCACGGTAATTGGGTACCCTTTTATAATAATCATGAGCCACCAGGTTAAAAACATCTTCTTCAAGGTTGGCACCGGTGCAGGTGATGATGTGTACTTTATCCTGCCGGATCATCTCTGCCAGTGACTTTCCCAATTCAGCCGTGCTCATAGCGCCTGCCAGGGTGATCATCATCTTGTTTCCCGAGGCTAATTGCGCCTCGTAAGCTTTGGCTGCATCAATGATGGTAGCTGCATTGAAATGCTTATAATGTTTCAGCATAAATTGTGTTACAGGTCCTTTATTTTCCATGATTTTCAAATTTATAACTTAACATTTTATAATATAGTTTCGATACCAGGAATTCGGAGGCGGGCAAGCCTTCAATGGGCGCTAACTCCACAATATCAAAACCAATTACTTCTTTTTGTTTAAATACTTTTTTCAGGTACTTCAACATGGGATACCATTGCATGCCACCGGGCTCGGGTGTTCCGGTTCCGGGTAGAATGGAAGGATCAAACACGTCCAGGTCGAGTGTGATATACACTTTTTCGCCCATTAAATCAATGGAACGGTCCATCCAGGCATCATTGCCTTGTATATCCTGCATGAAGAAACACTTATTTTTATCAAGATGTGCCATTTCAGGTTGATCCATACTACGGATACCTACCTGCACCAGGTTGGTATTTTTTGAGGCATCATAAAGCGCACAAGCATGGTTATAAGGCGTGCCCATGTATTCCGGCCTAAGATCGGCATGTGCATCGAGTTGTAAAATGGTGATATCAGGAAATGCTTCATAATAGGCTTTGATAATGCCAATACTGATGGAGTGTTCGCCACCAAAAAAAGTCAGGAATTTATTCGTTTTTAAGAGCTCTTTGGTTTTATC
>JAZBOW010000281.1:0-4398 GCA_036351335.1 Bacteroidales bacterium
CCATTTTTAAGAACATATGTTGTTCTTTTACATATTTTAATAGTAACAAATCGAAAAAGAGAAGAATAGATATGAATAATTTGCACTTCGAAGATAAAATTGGATTAGACGTTAAAACACTTAAAATTGTTCATAAAATTCTTATTGAAAATCCACACATAAAAACCATATTCGAATCCTCCGAAACCTACCTTGAAACCAAACATAAACTTCGTCAGTGGGTACTTGACTATTTGCACGCCCATCCTCACGCACTTAATTACTACCTGAAAAAAGCCAGGGGAATGACTGCCCTTAAAAGAATTTCATGGCGCGACTATGCCGCGATCAGACTAATGGATTACCTTGATAACGATGGAAAATCGTTTAGCGATCCAAACCGTAAAAATAAAAGAATTGTTAGCCAACCAATAAAAAACCTTTGGCTTGCCATCCATTATGGTAAAGGAAGTGCCAAGGCCGATTTTTTTATAGATATGCTGTATCTCTTTCGCCAGTTTAACGGATTGCTTTTACGAAGAGTCCCTAAGCAGGAGCAGGTTAATGAGTGGATGGACAGGCACCTGTCAGGTCTGGATGATGACATACAGGAAATGCGCCAGGCTAATAAAGAACGAATTTTGAAAGTGATCATTCGAAAAATTGATAGAGGCGAAATAAAAAGCGGGCGGTTCAGTTTTAAAGCGGGCATATCAGAAGAAGAAAAGTTTGAAACAGCAATGGAATGGTGGAACGATCACAGGTTCCATTTGACATTCGCAGTTAAAACACCGGGCGAATTAAATGAAATGCTCGATCATTCACTCCGGGAAAACACGCTTAAAACACTGAAAAAAGCTGAAAGTAAAGGTATCCCCATTTTTGTAAACCCACATTACCTTTCGCTTATAAGTGTAAATACCAAACCCGGCTTAACAGGTGCTGACCAGGCATTGCGGGAGTATATATTACCTAATAAAGAGCTGATAAGCGAATTTGGCAATATTCATGCCTGGGAAAAAGAAGATATTATTCAACCTGGCGAACCCAATGCCGCCGGGTGGATCCTTCCACCTTTTCAAAATGTACACCGGCGGTACCCTGAGGTTGCCATATTAATTCCTGATACAGCAGGCCGGGCATGTGGCGGGCTTTGCGTTTCATGCCAACGTATGTACGATTTTCAAAGCGGTCGATTTAATTTCGACCTCTTGAAACTAACACCTAAAATTTCATGGCCCGAAAAGTTGGAACAGTTGCTTAAATATTGGGAAGGAGACACCCAATTACGGGATATTCTAATCACCGGTGGCGACGCATTTATGAATAGTGACCATAGCCTGAAACAAATACTTGATGGCGTACTGCATATGGCTGAACGCAAACGTAATGCCAACCTGTCAAGGCCTGATGGAGAAAAATATGCCGAAATTAGCAGGGTTCGGCTTGGCACCCGTCTTCCCGTATACATTCCGCAACGTGTGACTGATGAGATGGTTGAAATCCTTAAAGAGTTCAGAAACAAAGCATCAAAGATCGGCATCCGACAGTTTGTTGTTCAAACACACATCCAGTCGGCGATGGAAATAACACCCGAAACTAAAAAATGTATCGAAAAACTGATCTCGGCCGGCTGGGTAGTAACCAACCAAATGGTTTTTACCACCGCTTCGTCGCGTCGCGGACATACGGCTAAATTGCGGAAAGTATTGAATGACATAGGCGTCATTCCTTATTACACATTTTCCGTAAAAGGTTTTATGGAAAATAACCACAATTTTGCCACCAATGAACGTCTTGTGCAGGAACGAGTGGAAGAAAAATATCTCGGTAAAATAGACAAATCATTTTATGAAGATATAAAATCTTTACCCAGGCAGCCAAGGCAGATTGTGAACGCATTACAAAAATTCAGGGAAGGACATTATATTCCGTTTCTTGCAACAGACCGATCGGTTCTAAACATGCCAGGCGTTGGAAAGAGTATGACTTTTAGAACCATCGGCATTACGAACGATGGAAGAAGAATATTGGAATTTGAACATGACCATACAAGGGTTCACAGTCCGGTAATTGACTCGATGGTACAAATTGTCATTATTGAATCGAAATCGATACAGGATTACATGATTCAGATTGAAAAGATAGGAGAAGACCCCGATGAATATAAAACTGCCTGGGGCTATTCTCTCTCCGATACCGAAAACCGGATGCCTATTTACCAGTACCCCGGATATGATTTTAAAATTACAAGTGAATTAAAAAATTTCATGTCAGACCCTAATATGATGTTCAGTACCGAATTGATTGGAACCAATTAGTTTGTATATTCGGTATTAAAATCATTATATGAAACTCATTTCAACCAAAATTTGTAAAACCAGTGACATTGGTGTAAACGATATATTATTTGGCGGTTCAATGCTTGCCTGGCTGGATGAAGCCGGTGGTATCATGGCCTCCTCAGTTTGCTGCACCTCCAATATGGTCACTTTAAAAATTGAAGAAGTACTTTTTAAAGAACCCGTTAAAGTAAAACAGCAGATACGCATATACGGGAAAGTGGACCGACTGGGTAAAACATCCATTACTTTATGGGTGGAAGCACGCCGTGCCGACTTGAAAGCACAAACCGAAGTAGTAGTTTGTTCCACCAGAATGGTTTTTGTACGAATCGACAAACTAGGAAACCCCATTCCTATTCAAGCATGCTGATACTTTTTTAGTTTACACTGCATATTTTGACATTTGTTACTGGAAGAATATTTTTTTGTTACATTTTAAAAATATGTCTATTTTTATCCTGTAGAAACTAATTTTGCATGGAATACACAGACATCCTTATTAACATCCGAAAAATTCTTAGATCATTGAATCTCGAATCGAAAAAAATCCAGAAGGAATATGGGGTAAGTATTCCACAGTTAATGTGTCTTGACTACTTGGGCAACAAAACCAATTACAGGTCGACACAGGGCAGCATTGCCCGCTATCTGAACCTCAACTCCAGCACCATGTCAGGCATAATCGACCGGCTTGAGCTAAAAGGTTTTGTGGCGCGATTACCCAATCCAGATGACAAACGAACCGTGTATATCTCACTGACGTCCAAAGGTTCTAAGCTGCTGGATAATTCGCCGCAATTATTACATCACCAACTATCAAAACGCCTTGAAAAACTGCCGGAGAATAAGATCAGAGAGATTAATGAAGCATTGGTAATACTCGTTCAAAGTCTTAATATTGAAGAAATTCAGGCTTCACCAATCATCACACTTGAAGATCCCATTTCAATTAATCCCGAAGAATAAGCAAACTGAAAGTGCACTTAAAACTCCGGCAATGTAGATCTCAGTGTTTTTCTGAGACGTAACTGTTTTTTTTGTATTTTTGTTCGTGTAGAAACAATAATAAATGTAAGAATGATATGGAACAAAAAAAATCGGTTCTGGTTGCTGTCAGGAAATATTTAGAAGAGAAAGGATACAATCATATTAAAGCATATCTTAAAGGATTGGATGGCCCAAGAAAAATCGTTGAAGATCATACTGGTGAAGTATTTAAGCCTGATTTAACCGCCCAATACAAAGGTACTTTTCATGTGTACAAAATTGAAAGTGGAGACGACATTGAAACGAATTTAGACAAATTTATACGGAAATGTAGAAGTCTTCAGCAATATGCTATTTCAAAAAAAGGACAATTGCATTTAATTGTTCCTATACTACAATTTGACAAAGTACTTACGGAAATCAATAAGCACAATCTCGAAAACGTTGGAATTCTTCAAATAGATTCATTATAAGCAAGCGCTATCAAACGAGATTTTGTAGAAAACAACCTGTAGCGCGTTTCAATTAGCCAAAAAAATATGCACCCGCTCGATCTGACGATTTTCCTGGTTTACATCCTGCTGATGCTTGGTGTTGGTGTTTGGTTTCACTTCCGCAATAAAAACATTGATGATTTTTATGTAGGAGGTCGTCAAATGGGAAGCTGGCATATTGGCTTTTCCGTAGTAGCGACAGATGTAGGTGGCGGCTTCTCAATCGGTCTCGGTGGCTTAGGATTCGCTATTGGCCTGTCAGGTTCATGGATGCTGTTTACCGGACTTTTAGGCGCATGGCTAAGTGCTGTATTTCTTATCCCCAAGATCAAATTGCTTTCAGATGAAAAAGGTTTGTATACCTTTCCGCAGATTTTCGAAACCTTTTACAATGGAAAGGTGGCGCTCGTCGCAGGCATCATTTCTGCTATCGGGTATTTGGGATTCACTAGCTCTCAATTGTTAGCCGGTGCTAAATTAGCTTCTGCCACATTTGAAGGACTAAACCTGCAGTATGCGCTTATCTTAATGGGTGTTGTAGCTGTGGGATATACGGTGTTGGGTGGTCTGAAAGCCGTCATTTATACAGATAC
>JAZBOW010000282.1:0-2194 GCA_036351335.1 Bacteroidales bacterium
ATGGCGATAATAAGCACCGGAACCGATAAGATAAGGGCAATCCAGAATTTTTTTGCCATTTGTTTATAGGCTATTTCTTCCTCGCTTGTTTCCTCTCCTTTCTCAGGAACAAGTGTCATCCCGCATTTTGGGCAGTCGCCAGGATGGTCTTGCCTTATTTCGGGGTGCATGGGGCAGGTATAAATAACTTCTGCCGAAGGTTTTGCACTTTCTTCTTTCTTCAAGTGCATCCCACAAACCGGGCAATCGCCGGGTTTGTTGTATGTTTTGTCACCCTCACAGTACATGGGGCAGTAATAAGGGCCCTTAGATGAAGGCTGATGTTTGTGGTTCTTTTTGTGTTCATGATGATTTGCATATGTATCATCTACTTCTACCAGTTTCATGTTACAAACCGGGCAGTTACCGGGAGCGTCATATGTTTTATCCCCTTCGCATTGCATAGGACAATTGTATTGTTGGCTATTATTATTTGCTTTCATGACTATATTTATTTTCATTAAAATGAATATGACTTTCGATGGTGATTAATGAATTATGATGTATTTTAAATAAATATTGGTGTTAGCTTTCAATTTCAGGATATACGTTCCCTCATCTATTCCATTCAATTCAATCATTATTTTTGATTGTGGGTATTCAATTTGTTGATCAGCTATTTTCCGTCCAGCTAAATCGAAGAGCTGGTAATTTTCAATAACATTTTCAGGAAGGATTACAGTTATTGATTCTCCCTCTGATGATGGGTTAGGAAATAATACAATTTCATCACGATGTTTATTCTCGTTAAGTCCTGTTGCTTCATCCACCACCTCAAACTGTAGCATCATTCCATCATCCTCGTGAACGAGCATGTGGCAATGCATCATATAGGGTACGGGATCATTGGCAAAATCGGTGAATTGAGTAATAAAACGAACAGTTTCCATAGGTTTGATAAGAATCACATCCTTACTGCCCTGTTCTGATTCGGGTGGGGGCACTCCATCTCGATCCAAAACAAAAAATTGTACATCGTGGATGTGAAAGGGATGTGCAATTCCCGATTGATTAATAATGCTCCAAACCTCAATATTGTTAAGTGGAATAGAGTAATTGATCACATTCATATCGAAACTGGTATTATTTATTAAAAAAGGATGATTTAGCTGGTCGGGCCCCAATTGTGAAGGTGTAAAGGAAAGGTTCCTGGTTATATCTGCAGATGATTCATCAGGAGGATTCAATTCAACCAGTTCTCCCGGAATGGTTGTAACCGGTTCTTCAGTTAATTCAATTACCTGTATTTTCATGATGTTAAAATTACTCCCATTCAACGCGTTGGGTTTATAACCATCCAATGTCATCATTGACATCATGCCGGGATTAGTAGCTCCATAAATCCCGCTTTGAAACTCAGAAGCGTAGCTCATCAGTTGAATGGATTGCCCCTCCATTCCAACAAAATCTACCAGGATTTCAGCACGTTCGCCAGGTGCCAATCTCAGGCGTGTCAATGCTAACGTCTCACTCAGCAACCCGCCATCACTGGCCACTTGGTGAAAGCCCATATTTCCCGACAGGCCAATATTAAATACCCTTTGCGATGAACCATTCAGCAGCCTGAACCTGACTACCTGTGCTGGCACATTAAGAGTAGGATCTATGGTAGCATTCACCATCAAAACATCATCGCTGTTTGAAGGGCTAACAACCTGGTAATTTGCATCAAAATCTTTAGTTTGTATTACAAGAGGGAAGTCGTCAACTCCATAGGTGCGTGGCAATTCCAATTCAGCTTCCTCACTGTCGCGAACAATAATAAAACCGGATATTCCTTTCGAAACATGTTCGTTGGTTTTTTCGTGTAGGTGCGGATGATACCAGTAGGTTCCGGCTTTATCCATTACCGTAAACTGTGGATTCCACGATGTCCCTGATTCAATAGTAGTATGTGGTCCTCCATCGTTGGCAGCCGATACATGCATGCCATGCCAGTGGATGGTCGTGGTTTCGCCAAGGTTATTGTTTACCATGATGTCCACAAAATCACCCTTGTTCATCAACAAGGTGGGGCCGAGAATGTCGCCATTTACACCCATGGTATTTGTGGTCTGACCCGCATAAAACTCAAAAGATCCGTTTTGGAGATTGAGGTTAAATTCCAATCCAGACAAAGTATCTGGAATGATGACTTGATTTTGTGCCGCTAACG
>JAZBOW010000283.1:0-11853 GCA_036351335.1 Bacteroidales bacterium
AAAAACATCAATTATTAAGGGTGCCATTGGCACGGACAAAGATGAGGACATGGTTGTGGTTTGTGTTTTAGGAACAGCAGCCTGCATGCCTTTGGAGATTGATGACAGCATAAACATTAAGTTCAATGGCAAGACAGTGAGTCTAAAAGACTTACCTGTGGGTGCCTATATTGAAATCGTGATGGTAGAATCAGATAATGGGATTGATCAAATATCCAATATAACGTCTGACATTAATAAAACAGTTTTCTGTTTTAACAAGCTGGATTATGAGGCTAAAGAGAATTTGATTTCATTACTTGATCAAACGAATGGTGTGAACAATTATAAATATTTCGATGCTTCTTCGCAAATGTATATTGAATACGATCATGAACTTGTCAATTACAATAACATTAAAAAGACGATTGTTAATGCCGGTTATGAACTTGAATAGATTTATGTTTTTCAGTAATGTGGGAAAAAGAAGAAGACAGGTTACTCGCTTTGGCCATTGTAGTGGCATTTTTTACTGAGAACAATGCCTCTCAGGAAGTTTCACTGGTTAAAGGAACCATATGCAACAACAATATTCAGAATATGATAGTTGTAAATGTATTTGGAACAGGAGAACAAATTGATATAGCAAAAGTAAAAAACATGAGAACAAACCTGAACGATAATATGGTGTATTTGAATGAACTACCGGCAGGAACCTATGTTGAAGCTGAATTTGAAGAATCGGCAGACGGAATATTTGAGTTAACAAGAATAAATACTGATAATAACAAAACAGTGATCAATTTCAATGAGATAAATAAAACTGACATCCAGAGCGTTAGCAAAACCCTCAAAAATATAAAAGGGGTAAACAATTTTATGTTTTCTAATTCCACTTTACAGTTATACATAGAATTTGACAATGATATTATTAATTACAAAAACTTACTGAAAATAATATACAGGGTAGGGAATAAAATTGAAATACAATAATTAAGAGGTTCAGTATGCAAAGTTGAACCATGAAAAGAATATTAAACACACTAAAACATTTAAAATCATGAGATACTATTTTCAAAAAACACTATTTAGTGAATCATTCGATGAAGCCATCGAAAAAGTAACAGAAGAACTCAAAAACGAAGGATTCGGTATTTTAACTGAAATTGACGTGCAGGCAACTTTGAAAAATAAGTTAGATGTTGTTTTCAGAAAGTATAAGATACTTGGGGCGTGTAACCCAACATTTGCCCATAAAGCACTAGAGGCTGAGCTGCATATTGGTACCATGCTGCCCTGCAATGTAGTTGTTATGGAAAAAGATGATGGAAAAATAAATGTATCTGCCATTGATCCAAAGGCATCAATGATGGCCGTTGGGAATAAGGAATTGAATACTGTAGCAAAGCAGGTTCAGGAAAAGTTAAAAAAAGTAATTGAAAGTCTTTAAAAATGAAAACAATGAAAGTAGTATCAGTATTGGCGATCATGTTATTTATCGCAAATACATTATCAGCCCAGCAAAATGGGAACTTCTATTTTTCAAAAACTGTTGAGGGCAGTTTTGAGGAGGTTACGGCCAAAACAAAAGCCGAGTTTAAAAACCAGGGATTTGGCGTAATTACTGAAATTGATATGGACGTTACGCTTAAAGAGAAACTGGATAATGTTGATATGCTGCCTTATAAAATATTGGGAGTCTGCAATCCTACCTTTGCCTATCAAACGCTTCAAATTGAAGAAAACATAGGAATTTTTCTTCCTTGTAAAGCTGTTATTAAAGATTTGGGAAACGGAAAAGTGGAAGTAGTAATAGTAGATCCATCAGCTTTAATGGGAATGTTGAATAAAGATGAACTTGTCAATATAGCCGATAAAGTATCTGAAAGGTTTCAGGCAGTTCTTGACAATCTTATTGATGAATAGCGAGTGTCGTCAAAAGAAGATCATATCTGTTTAAAAATGTTTAATTAGATTAATCTCAAAAATACCGTACATATATTAATATTAAAAATTTGAATAATGAAATATCTATTTATTGTGTTGCTGGCAGTTGCGGTTATTTTCGGGTATGGATTTACCCGAATCGCACAAATACCTGGCTCAATTGAAAAAACTGAACATAGCAATGTGAATGTAACAGGGGAAATGCTATATCAGAAAAACTGTGCAGCATGCCATGGAATTGACCGACAGGGTATCCCGCCAACATTTCCTGCTTTAATTGACATAGATAAGAAAATGGACAAAGGCCAGGTATCAAATCAGCTTTTGACCGGAAAAAATACCATGCCTTCTTTTTCGCATTTGTCTGAATCAGAAAGGAATGCTATAACCGGTTATTTGTTTGGCGAACAAACCGAGGTTGATTTCGTAACTGAAATTACCCCGGCTGAAAATGGCAAATCATTGTTTGTTGCCAATTGCGCGCGCTGTCACCAAGCAACACCGGATGATGTTCAACCTCCCGATCAAAGAAATTGGGGCATGCAGCCGGCCATTCTTGGCGGGATCCATGAGCGGTACGAGTTTGATGAATTTGAAAGTATTGTAAATATGGGGCCATGTTATATGCCTTCATTTGATCATTTAAACAGTAAGGATAAAGATGACATATATGCTTATTTAAAAACACTTGAAAATTCTTATGATGGTGGAAATGAATATGGAAGAGGAAGGTGCCAGATGAATTGCAGAAACTGGAAATAAGATTATTTTAATTAATAATAAATTGAAAAATTTAACAAATATTGTAACAATAAACCGATCGCTTTGCGTTTTAATCAAAAAGATGGTTGAAACTAATTTTGACTTGGTTTTAAGCCAAATAATTAATACAAATACTTAGACTGAAAATATTAATTCTGGTAATGATACTTAGGATCATATTTCTGATCAGTCGATTATTACCTGTTAGATTCAACAAATACTGTTTAATAATAATTAAAAAATAAAAAAATGAAAAGTTTAAAAATTTTATCAATCACTGCAATTGCATTGTTAATGGTTACATTAATATCCTGCAAAAAGGATGAAAATCAAGATGTACCGAACCTTACTAAGGATGTAATCGGTACTTATGAAGGGACACTAACCACAAACGGACTGAAAAGCACCAGTCCCGCAACTGCCGACATTACGACTGTTAATAATTATACTGTTCAGGTACATTGCTACAATGATGATTTTGACACCACCATCATGCTTGAATTGTACCAGGATGGTAATATGATGCGGGTTTGCTTTACAGATGATGACTTCTACAATGAATATGGCCATCAGCAACCGGACAATCATCATATGATGGGAGACAATGACAATTGTTGTACAAACTGGAGTCAACACATGAACAACGATCATAATCAAAATGATCAACATTATGGATATTTTAATATTAATGATCATCAGTTTGATTACACATTCAATGTCGAGACCTCTTCAAGCAGTTACTCTCAACAGTTTGTTGGTTCAATTCAATAATTTAATGGAAAATCAGGTGTTCTTTCATCTAACCGGAGCGCCTGATTCTTTTTAGAGAATTTATAAACCAATCTCTTTTTTTACTTTGAAGAAATCAACATTCTATATTTCAAAAATGGATTGCCCCTCCGAAGAATCCCTTATCAGGATGAAACTGGAAGGGCTATCCGCCATTAAAGGTTTGGTGTTCGATATTGAAAACCGGAAGCTCACTGTATTTCATTCAGAAGAAAATGAGGAAATAGAACAACATCTGAAAGAACTCAATTTAGGCACTGAACACAAAGAAACTATTGTTGTCCAACAGAATGAGTTCAAGGACGATTCATCAGTACAATCGAAACTCCTCTGGACAGTTCTGATTATCAATTTTGCTTTTTTTATCATTGAAATCACCACGGGTTTTATTTCAAAATCAATGGGTTTGGTTGCCGATTCGCTGGATATGCTGGCAGATGCTTTTGTTTATGGCCTTAGCCTTTGGGCGGTTGGTTCAACGGTAATCCGCAAGAAAAAAGTAGCCCGGATGAGCGGCTATTTTCAATTGGCACTTGCCCTGCTGGGTCTTTCGGAGGTTATTCGGCGGTTCATCAGTTTTGAAGAAGTGCCGGATTTTCAAACCATGATTATTGTATCAATACTGGCATTGATTGCCAATTCTGTTTGCCTCTACCTGTTGCAAAAGTCAAAGAGCAAAGAAGCACACATGAAAGCCAGCATGATTTTTACATCAAACGATATAATTATCAATACCGGGGTTATTGTTGCCGGTGTATTGGTTTTGTTGACCCAATCAAAATATCCCGATTTAATCATTGGGGCAATTGTATTTTTAATCGTGGTTAGGGGGGCTTTCAGGATATTGAAACTTGGTAAATAGACATGGAAGTAATTTTAGAATCAATAATAAGCTGTCCATATTGTGGCTTTCTGCAGAAAGAAAACATACCAACAGATTCATGTCAATTCTTTTATGAATGCAAAAATTGCCATACCGTTTTAAAACCAAAGCAAGGTGATTGTTGCGTATATTGTTCGTTTGGCTCTGTAAAATGCCCTTCGATACAGCAAAAAAAAAGTTGTTGCTGAATGATATATTCCTGACACCCTACGTTTATTACAAAAGTGTAAAATTGCTTCATTTAGAAAAAGACATGCATATAATAAATGATGAACTGAATTAATATTACTGATACGAAACAAAATATTCCAGATTCAAATAAAACGTAAATCAAATCCATAATTCTGTAACACTTAATTGATAATAGGATAGTACATTTGTTTATCAATTAGGCCATGATCAAAAAAATAGGATATATAGCGATAGCAACCTTGTTAATTTTAACAACGGTTGGTTTTGTTATCACCAGGCATTATTGCAATGGCGAATTAGTTTCTGTGCAAGTTGATATTCCTGCTGAAAATTGCTGTGACGAAGAGGCAGATAATTGCTGCCACAACGAAAATGAAACTTTCATTCTCGACATTGATTTTACCCAACCGGTAAATACAGTTATCAGCATTTTCGAAACGATGTTGTTCGATACACCCACTTTGAATTTAACAGAAAAACTAGCCGATCAACTTGTTGTGGTGAACTCTCTGACGGATCCGGCACACCCACCAGCGATTCATTTGTTTCTAGCTAAAATTCAATCCTACCTTTTGTAACAGGATTGTATGTACCCTGGCAACCCTAATTCATTTTCCCTTTAATTATTCAATAAGATTAAAAGTGGGTAAAATGTAATAGGAACTGCATCGGAAACTACGATGCATTCACTAAAAATTCACTATAAATTACTAAAAACAAGTATCATGAAAAAAGTACTTTTAATCATACAAATATTATTGGTTGCCACCGACATCGGCTTTGCTCAAGTTTCGTACGAAGGAAAGTTGGACGCCAACATGAAGGCAATGCAACTATCTGACGGAACCCTTAAGTTTTTTAAACTTGATCCAGACGAAAACAAACTTTTGGTATTTAGTACCGACAATTCGCTTTGGAAATCAATTAACCTCCCGGTCCCAAAAGGCCATTCAATTGATGAAATCACGATTATCAAGGGCGTTTCTGACGAAGATGGGCAGCAGCTTACCATACTATTTACGTGTTTTTACCACCGGACTTATCCAATAGAGGATGTTTCTCGATTCCATTCCAGGCAGATATTTACGGTGAATGTAATTGATGAAAGCGGTAATTTTCTTTTGAAAGTGCCCGAGGCGAGTGATTACAAGCTGTTGTCAACCAATGGTAACAACAAATTGCTCGTTTACAAAACACAACCTGATGGCTTGAAAAGTAAACGTCTTCTGGAAGTTTATGGATTTGATGACCAAATTGACTAACCTTAAATACGAACAACATGAATGCAATAACATCGAGCATAGTATTCCATCCTGAGCGGACGCTTAGCCAGGATGAGGTAAAAAAAATACGGATCAAACTCACAGAGATGAAAGGTGTCACATCGATAAGCGTTGAAACCGGACTGGCCAGCATAGAGTATTACCGGCAGGTCCTTTCTGATGAGATGATCCATGATGCCCTGACAGAGGCCGGTTTTCCGTTTAAACAGGAAAATGATAAACCGGGAATATTTAAAAAGCTGATCGAAAAACTGGGCCATGACAACAAAGAAGCATTCGGAGGGCATCCTCTATCTTGCTGTGGTAAATAAATAAAATTGAATTAATCTTTAAATAATAACGACATGATGTGGCTATATCTGATCATACTATCAATAATCATTACCGGGTTTTTTATGGCAGCCATGGGTTTAAAAATGTTTTTCGATAAAAACGCCTCCGTGGCTGGGCAATCGTGCGACCTTGATACGAACAGCACCGACGAAAATGCTGCGTGTGCTCATTGCAAAGTCAAGGAGTTGGCGGATTGCAAAGTGCAGCCAAAACCTGACTAAAAATGAAGAACAGGATTGAATATAAATAACAAATTACTAACCTTTTAAATTAAGAATCATGAAAACGATGAATAGACTAAAGGTGATGAAAACTGAAAAAATTCTCACCCAATATGAACAAAATGCTTTTAGGTCTCAACTAAAACAATTATTAAGAATAGAAGGGATGATCAGTATGTGCCTCGAATCCCGTAATTTATACATTGAATACAACCCTAAAAGGTTCAGCATTGAATCTTTTAAAACCGTACTAAAGGACATTGGGTTTCCGCTAAAAAAAGAATTAAACGTTGCTTCATTTCACTTCACGGTTTAAAAAGCAAAACTATCCCTGCATGGAAACAGTTACTGAACATAAGAACCACTTTATCAAAACAGTCATTATTCTGATTCTTTTATTGGCGATGAATCTGTTAGATGCCAGTGCACAGGAAATGTACAAAACATCTTCCGGACTGCTGATCGTAACGGTGCACCAGGAAGGCAAGTCCGTTGATTTAAAAGCGAAAGAACTGCTCATCCTGCTTGATTATGAAACAGGAAAGGTAATGATTAAGCAGGAAATACCGGCTTTGCGTTCCAATAACGATTCCATACAACAAAAATTAAACGATATGGAACCTGAATCTATCACATTCGAAGGTAAACTGGGACTTGATTATATAAATACAACAGGACACCCTCCTCTTGATTTCGTGGTGGAAGGAACGATTTATCCCGGAGATAACCATATAATCGGCAGTGGCAATCTTATTCACCGTGTGCAGGGAACATCGAGTGCATGTTTGTTGACTTTAACTTTTACGCTCAGTCTGGATGACTTAGATGAAGTTTTTCAAGAATACCAAAAAGCCGGACTACACAACGAAATCCATGTGCAGGTGGTACAATCATTGCTGGCCAGGGTAAATGACTAAATGCAATTATATGACGAAAGAACAAATAGACAAAATTGTTGAGTTTTTACAAACCGCCAATTATTGTTTTGTAAAAACAATGCAAAAGTTTTAACCATGCAATGTAATGATAATATAAACTGCTATGAAAAGGGCCGGATCTGTGTTCCTGCAACAAACCTTCCGAGCATAGTGGTAATTGGAGGTGGTTTTGCGGGTATATCATTTGTCAAACAGCTGAAAAACAAAGCCGTGCAGGTAATATTGATTGACAAAGAAAACTTTCATCAGTTTATGCCCCTGCTCTATCAGGTGGCTACCAGTGGTCTTGAACCGGACAACATTGTGTTCCCTTTCCGGAAAATTTACAGAAACTATAAAAATGTATTGTTCCGCATGGCCGAAGTGATAAGAGTTGACACCCGGTTGAATAAGGTTGAAACAAATATTGGAACCATTGATTACGATTACCTGGTTATTGCAACAGGAAGTGTTACTAATTTTTTCGGTAACGAGAGTGTGGCAAAATACGGGTTTGGCCTCAAATCAGTAACCGATTCGTTAGATATCCGCAGTTTCCTTCTTCAGAACCTTGAAAAAGCAGTCATTAGCTGTAATGAAGAGGAAAGGGAAACGCTGAGTAGCGTGGCGATTGTTGGCGGTGGTCCGACCGGGGTTGAGATGGCCGGTGCTTTGGCCGAGTTCAGGAAATATGTGTTGCCCAAGGATTACCCTGAGCTCAGAAATACCAGTATAAATATTTATTTATTGGAAGCTTCCGGAAAATTGTTGCAGGATATGCCTGAAAAACTTTCGGTAAAAACGCTTTTATATCTCCAAAAATTGGGAGTAAATGTGCAGCTCAATACGTCAGTAAAAGCATTTGATGGACAATTGGTAACACTCGATAAAGCGAACGTTATCAATGCAGCCACACTGATATGGACAGCCGGTATTAAAGGAAATGTTCCGGTTGGACTGGATAGTACTTTGTTAAACAAACAAAACCGGATTATGGTTGATCAGAGAAATCGCCTGATTGGCTACGATAACGTTTTTGCAATAGGAGATGTTGCCGCTATTAAAAACACTTACCCCAACGGACATCCCATGGTAGCCCAGGTGGCCATTCAGCAGGGTCGTAAACTTGCTGATAACCTGATGGCTATTATCAACGATAAACCATTGCGGAATTTTGAATACCGTGACAAAGGTTCGATGGCAACCATCGGAAAGAAAAAGGCCGTGGCTGCAATAAACAACAGGCGGTTCAGCGGATTTTTTGCATGGCTTCTCTGGTCATTCGTCCATTTGATGAGCATTATGGGCATACGTAATAAATTACTGATAGCTGTTAACTGGATATGGAGCTACTTCACATACGACAAGGGCGACAGGGTAATAATCCGCAGCGTAAGGGAAGAGCGCAAAGCAGCACATCAAAAAGTATATGAAAATTAATTTAACGATAATGCACGGAACAGATAATGGTGGATTTGCATATGGTTTCTGGACAACAGTACTGTTCAGTGTTTGATTACTTTGTTTCTTGTTTTCAAGAAGCCCGAAGGTTGGCCAACGTGATTTTCAAAATTAATGCTGATGTTGTTCAACAAACCACATGGCGGTACCTGCGAATTAAAGGACCGCCACGCATGGGAATCTTTGAAAAAGCACCTCAAACTAAAGACTTTTTGATGAATACTATTTCGGCTCAACATACATTGCGTCAGGAGAGAAAATATAAATAGTGAATAACAATTTAAAAATTAAAATCATGAACACGATACACATTAAACGATTTGGACTGGCTTTCGGTTTAACCGGGGCAATCCTGTACCTGGGATGTATCATTTTAATGGCCACAGTGGGTCAATCAGGTACTGTTTACTTTTTCAACAACCTGTTGCACGGGTTAGATACTTCTTCAATCATACGGATGAATGTGCCGTTTTGGGAAGCTTTGTTAGGCATTGTGGAAATATTTATTCTGGGTTGGTTAACAGGAGCAGTAATTGCTTCACTGTATAATGTTACTGCTAAAAAACAATAATAGCAAGGATTTACAATTACCAAAAAATATTACTCATGAAATTCAAAATTAAATTTTTTCACTTAGGAGGCCTCATAATTTTACTGGCTATCGCATCATGTGCCGGGGGCAATAAACGGGATGGTGAACAGGAAAAATTAAAAGGCCTGACCGAAAACAACGGCTCAACTCAAATGCACAAGCAACACAACAACCTCGCCGATAATTTTGCACATAAGAATATTGTAATACTCAATGAGGTGTACCGCGTAAACGAACAGACACAGTCAGAACTCGAAGAGGTAATTGATGCTTATCTGTTGATGAAAGATGCGCTGGTAAACGATGATGTTGTTGCCACCGATAAAGCGATCAGTGTCATGAACGGCAAAATTAAAGAAGTTAAACCCGAAAAACTGGACGGTGAGGGGCTGGAAGCCTGGGAAGACCACCTCAGATTATATAATGACAAATTGCAGGAGATGCGGCATGTAGAAGGGTTGGAGGGTAAACGATCCTATTTCAGCCATATATCAGAGATTATGTATTGCACCATCAAAAGCTTCCGATTAAAACAAGGCGATTTATATGCTGTGTATTGTTCAAATGCTATTGATGATGCCGGTGCTTACTGGATAAGCAATACAATGGACATTAAAAACCCATACACGGGTATGAAAGTGGCACCATGCGGCGAAATCAAAGAGTTATTATAGTAGAGAAGGCACTGAGATTTTGCTTCATCACTAAACAAATGGTTTACGAACTTAAAATTTAAAGTCATGAAATTAATAAAAGCATACATACGATACCGAAAAACTGAAGAGGTTTACAAGGCACTTAATGAGGCCGGATATTGTTGCATGACCTTTATGGAAGGTGAAGGTACAGGCCAGTATTCCGATCATGAAAAAGACCATATAAGCGAGAAATACCCTTTTGCCGATGCCTACCGGGTGATCAAACTGGAAATCCTGGTCGAGAAAAAAAACGTTGATACTGTGGTTAAGATTATTCGCGAAAACGGCAGGACAGGATACCGGGGTGACGGAATGATCATTATTTCCCCGGTAGACGAAGTTTATAAAATAAAAACAGATGAGAAGGGCATCGCTGCAATTTAGTGAACACTGACATTGGCTGTCTCAGAGAATACAGTTCGGCCTCAAATAAAAAAGTAGTGTAAATCATTTCCATAATTGTGTAACTGTTAGGAGCCTGGTTCATAATACTTTTGAAAAAATTAAAACATATGGAAAATACGATGGAAAATAAATTTGCTTGTCCAATGAAATGTGAGGGGGATAAAACATATGAGGCGCCGGGAAAATGCCCTGTTTGCCAAATGAAACTAGTTCCGGAAAGGAGCATAAGTGAAAAACAGCATGATCATAAAAGTCACCAGGCTCAACATAAACAGGTGCAGTCGGTTAAAAATATTCCTGCTCCGGGTAGTGATTATTACTGCCCCATGCACTGCGAAGGCGACAAAACCTACGACAAGCCGGGCGACTGCCCCGTATGCGGTATGCACCTCAAAAAGGAGGAAAGCGCCAAACCTTCGGGTGATACCATTTACATCTGCCCCATGCATCCCGAGATCAAGCGTGACAAACCCGGAAGCTGCCCGATATGCGGCATGGACCTGGTTCCCGAAAAAGGAGATGTGGAAAGCGAAGAAGAGAAAGCCTACAAAAAGATGGCAAAAAAATTCTGGGTGGCCGTTGTTTTATCGGTTCCGGTGCTTATCATCGCCATGTCAGAATATATTCCTTTTGTTAATCCCGAATATTTGGCGCCGAAAAAAATATGGAACTGGATTGAGTTTGTGCTGGCAACGCCTGTATTGTTTTACTCAAGCTGGGTTTTCTTCAAAAGGGGCTGGAGTTCAATCGTAAGGTGGACACCTAATATGTGGACATTAATATCTATCGGCGTTGGCGCGGCATACGTTTTTAGTGTTTTCGCCCTGCTGCTACCCGGCATTTTCCCGCCTCAGTTTCTTGACGACCAGGGAAATGTCCATATTTATTTTGAAGCGGTAGCCGTTATTTTAACCCTGGTGTTGCTGGGCCAGGTACTCGAATTGAGGGCCCACAGCAAAACCAACTCGGCCATCAAAGCCTTGTTGGGACTCGTACCGCCTGTTGCCCGAGTTATCCGCAATGGGGTAGAAGAAGAAATCCCACTCGAAGCGGTTGTAGCGGGTGACATCCTGAAAGTGAAACCGGGCGAAAAAGTGCCGGTTGACGGGGTGATCGAAGAAGGCTCCGCGGTAATTGACGAGAGCATGATCACAGGTGAGCCGATTCCTGCTGAAAAATCAAAAGGCGACAAGGTAACCGGGGGCACCATCAACGGTAAAACCGTGTTTGAAATGAAAGCCGTGAACGTAGGAAGCGATACCCTGCTGGCGCAGATCATCGAAATGGTGAACAAGGCCAGCCGTTCGCGGGCACCCATCCAGAAACTGGCCGATACGGTGGCAAGATATTTCGTTCAGGTTGTGATTGCCATTGCTGTCGTCACTTTTGTT
>JAZBOW010000284.1:0-17172 GCA_036351335.1 Bacteroidales bacterium
ACGAGATTGATGCCATTACTGAATCTAAACTGGAATATACCTTTATAGCAAAAGGCGTTATTCTGTATTAAGAAAATATTAAAAACATTATGATCCCGGTTATTTCTGAACCGGGATTTTTTTATGCATCCCTTTCCGGAATGCTTTCATTTTCAATTCTAAAATAGCTCCTCTTTGATAATTTTTTTTGGATTTTATCATTCCTATTTATATTTAGTCTAAATTAGCGCACCAAAAAATAAAGGCTAACCCAAATATTACAACCTAAATATGAAGCATTTAGCTTTTTTAATTGTCATGCTATTATCGAGCATATTCTGCATTTCGGCTTTTTCTCAGGAATCTGAACCGGATAATGAACTTGGCATCTATGAGCATCTCGACGAATACATCTCAGATGATCTCATCTTCAGAGATGAATTTTATAATGAAATAAACCTCAAAGAGGCCATCGACAAACCTACTGTTTTATGCCTTGTGTATTATGAATGCCCGGGTATATGCAGCCCACTTTTAAACGGTCTGGCCGAAGCAATGGATAAAACCGATGCAGAACTTGGCAGAGATTACCAGGTTTTCACAGTAAGTTTCAGTCATACGGAAAAGCCGCCACTGGCATACAAAAAAAAGAAAACATATACCAAACTGGTCTCTCATGGCGACAAGGAAAATGCCTGGAAGTTTTTTACCGGTGACAGCATCACCATCAGTAAGTTGCTTAATGATGTCGGTTTCAAAGTAAAGAAAGAAGGCAAAGAATACATCCATCCCGGATCATTGATAATGTTGAGTCCCGATGGTAAAATAACAAGGTACTTATATGGCAGCACCTATTTTTTGCCTTTCGACTTAAAAATGGCCATTGTTGAGGCTGCCGAAGGAAAATCAGGCCCTACTATTAATAAAGTATTGAACTATTGTTTTAGCTATGATCCTGAAGGTAAAAAGTATGTTTTCAATATTACAAAAGTATCAGGCTCCATCATCATTTTAATTGCAGCGGCTCTGTTAATCGGGCTGGTGATCAGCAATAGAAAAAGAAAAAAAGAACCATCTAAAGTTTAAATATATGACCGGAACAGCTATTGAACAACCCAGTTTTTTTCAGGCTAAAAAAGGCCTGTTCTCATGGATATTCACACTCGACCACAAGCGTATAGGAATATTATACCTCTATTCCATAGGAATATTTTTTCTTGTTGCGGCAGCTTTAGGGGTTTTAATGCGACTTGAACTTTTAAATCCTGGTCGTGACCTTATCGAAGCGCAAACTTACAACCAGGTTTTTACACTGCATGGTGTGATCATGATCTTTTTGTTCATCATTCCAAGTGTGCCGGCAGTTTTTGGCAATTTCTTCCTGCCTATTATGCTGGGTACGGATGATGTAGCTTTTCCGCGCCTGAATTTATTTTCATGGTGGTTGTATATTCTTGGTGCACTGTTTGCACTTTCAACACTTGTGTTCGGTGATGGCCCTGCTGATACAGGTTGGACTTTTTATGCACCCTATAGTGTGAAAACAGGCACCAATGTAACCATGTCGGTGCTGGCAGCCTTTATACTTGGTTTTTCATCTATTTTAACCGGACTTAACTTTATTGTAACCATCCACCGCTTGCGGACACCCGGTATGGGATTCAACCAGATGCCCCTCTTTTCCTGGGCATTGTATGCCACCTCTTGGATTCAATTGTTGGCCACCCCGGTAATCGGAATTACCCTGCTGATGATCGTGGCGGAAAGGGTATTTGGTATCGGCCTGTTTGATCCTTCTATTGGTGGCGATCCGATTTTGTACCAGCATTTATTCTGGATTTATTCGCATCCGGCGGTATACATCATGGCGCTACCCGCTATGGGCATTGTATCTGAGATCATCCCGACTTTTGCACAACGAACCATCTTCGGCTACAAAGCCATTGCTTATTCAAGTATGGCCATCGCCTTTGTGGGGTATTTTGTGTGGGGACATCATATGTTCACGTCTGGTATGAGCGGTGTGGCAGCCATTGTTTTTTCCATCATGACCTTCTTTGTGGCCATTCCGACTGCCGTTAAGGTTTTTAACTGGGTAGCTACACTTTATAAAGGTTCTATCGATATCCAGGTGCCACTGCTTTTTGCGCTAGCTTTCATCTTTAACTTTCTGATCGGTGGCTTAACAGGATTGGTTTTAGGTGCTTTGGCAGCAGATGTTCATGTGCACGACACTTATTTTGTAGTAGGACACTTTCACTACGTAATGTTCGGCGGTGCCGGATTTGCATTCTTTGGTGCTTTGCACTATTGGTTTCCGAAAATGTGGGGAAGAATGTACAATAAAAAAGTGGCGAATACGGCTTTTACACTGCTCTTTATTGGGTTTAACGTTACCTATTTTCCAATGTTGATATTAGGACTAAAAGGTATGCCCCGCCGATATTATGATTACCTGCCGGAGTTTCATGACCTGAATATGGTTTCTACATTCGGCTCATGGATATTGGTAACCGGAATCATCGTAATGGTTATTAATTTATTAGTCGGTGGGTTAAAAGGTAAAAAAGCATCTGCAAACCCATGGCATGGTATTACTCTAGAATGGCAGACAGCATCTCCTCCTCCGCTGCACAATTTCGACAAAATGCCTGAATTACCTAAAGGCGGCCCATATAATTATCCAAATGCTAAAAATGCTGATCACTAAAACTTAATAGTAACAACAAAGAATACGATAAATATGGCTGATTCACACACATTTGTTTTACCAAATTCAGGTCATAACTTTGATGCGAAGGCTTCCAAAATGGGTATGTGGTTATTCCTTCTTACAGAATTACTGCTATTTGGAGGACTTTTCCTCGTTTACATGATCTACCGCTATCTAAACCAGGATGCCTTTCTGCTGGCTTCATTTGAATTGAATGTCTGGATGGGCACCATCAACACGATTGTCCTCCTTACAAGTAGTATGACCATAGCGATGGCAATAACCGCATTGCAAAAAGGAAACACTAAACTGGCCATTACACTGTCGTGGGTTACAATACTGGCGGCCCTGGGCTTTTTAGTGATCAAATATTTTGAGTGGACCTCCAAATTTGAACATGGATTATTTCCCGGCATGGACCATTTCGATGGATTACCTCTAGGAGAACGCCTGTACTTTTACCTCTATTTCTTTATGACCGGATTGCATGCCTTGCACGTGATCGTGGGAGGTGTTTTTATTGCTGTTGTCATTCGGCTGATCAAAAAAGGAAAAGTAACCAAAGAGCGTTATTCCTTGCTCGAAAACTCAGGTTTATACTGGCATCTTGTCGACCTTATCTGGATTTATTTATTCCCATTATTCTATTTAATACATTAATAAAATGGCTGGAAAAGAAAAAAATGCAGAAACTGCTTCTGCAAACGAACATATAAGCAGTTATGCGGAACATTTTGGCACCTGGGTGGCGTTAATTTTATTAACACTCATGACAGTATTTATTTCTGCCTTTGGCGCTGATTTAAGAACACTCACTGTGGCAACCGCTTTATTAATAGCCACGGTAAAAGCACTGGCTGTTGCTTTATATTTTATGCATTTAAAATATGATGCAAAAATATACACAGCATGGATGATAGTGGTAATGGCTCTTTTCGTGTTCTTTTTAATTATGGTAATACTTGATTATATAACTAGATAAAACACTGTGTATGAATGCTTCAAATTTTGTTGAAGGAGTAGATTTTAGTTTATATCTGATACTGGGAATTTCCATTTTTTTCCTTGTGGGCATAACAGCGGTGATGGTATACTTTCTGTTTCGATACCGGAAGAAAAACAACCCGGTAGCCACCAACATCTCACACAACTATACGCTCGAGATCGTTTGGACCGTCATTCCTACCATACTTGTAATTGTGATGTTTTGGTATGGATGGACAGGATATAGGCCTATGCTAACAGCCCCTAAAAATGCACTTGAAATTGGTGCGATCGGGCAAATGTGGAAATGGACATTCGAATATCCGAACGGAAAATCATCTGATTCATTAATTGTACCCGTTGACGAGCCGGTAAAGCTAAACCTCACGTCAAAAGATGTGCTACATGCTCTTTACATACCGGCATTCAGGATCAAACAAGATGTAGTTCCTGGTGATGAGAAAATGATGTGGTTCACCGCACAAAAAAAAGGCACCTATGACATTCTTTGTGCCGAATATTGCGGACAATTGCATTCATATATGCTTAGTACGATCAAAGTGGTTGACAGAAGCGAATATGAAGCTTGGCTGGAAGCTGTGCCCGACACCAGCGATGAACATCCCGGTTTAACCTTATTAAAGAAGAACGCTTGTTTATCATGTCATACACAGGATGGCACCCGCCTGGTAGGACCAAGTTTTAAAGGTGTGATGGGCATGAAGGAAACGGTTTTAATCAATGGCGAAGAAAAGGAAATTGTGGTGGATCGCGATTACCTGATTCAATCGATAAAAGAACCAAATGTGGCTATTGTAAAAAGTTACCAGGCAAACTTGATGACACCCTATGCCAATGTACTTTCAGATGAGGAAATAAATATCATTATTGACTATATTGAGACTTTAAAATAATTATAAAATGTCAATTAAAGAGTCTGTCCAAATACTTATTGAACTTAATAAAGTTAAAATTACCTTCGCTGTAACCTTAACTACTATTGCAGGGTATGTATTGGCCAAAAACACTTTCGACAGTGGATTAATTTTACCTGTATTGGGCATATTTATCCTGGCATGCGGATCCGCTGCACTCAACCATTTCCAGGACAGGGACAAAGACATATTGATGAAGAGAACCTCTAACAGGCCCATTCCTTCTGGAAAGATCAGCCCGGGTATGGTGCTTATAATTGCCATAATTGAAATTGCCTTAGGAACGTATATCATTTATCTGGGAAGCAATATTCTGGCTGCACAGCTGGGCTTGCTGGCTCTCATCTGGTATAACGGCATTTACACACCACTAAAACGTAAGACCGCCTTTGCAGTAGTTCCCGGAAGCATTATTGGCGCCATTCCTCCAATGGTGGGATGGGTAGCTGGTGGTGGCCAATTATCCGATCCCCGTCTTTTGGTTTTGGCTTTCTTCTTTTTCATCTGGCAGGTACCTCATTTTTGGTTGCTTATGCTGAAATACGGAAAAGAATACGAAGATGCCGGATACCCTTCAATTACATCGATGATCAGCAAGCAACAGATTAAAAATGCCACGTTTATGTGGACGGCAGCAACAGCAGTTACAGCACTGATGATTCCCGTTTCAGGATTAATAAGTACCGTTTTCTTTAAAATTACCATTGTACTAGCCGCCATCTGGCTCGTTGCAGTTTTTGCACGTTTGCTCAGCCCGAAAAAAGAAGATTTCAACCCTTTCTTTTATTTTATGCGGATCAATTACTTTGTTTTGATCATGATCATTGCGTTGAGCATTGACCCGCTCTTTGGATAAAATGCCATTTTATTTTTTCCGGCAAGTTTATATGCTAATTAAATTTAACTTTGAATACCCAAATTTATTCACCTCATAAATCATGTATATGTCATTTTCAGATCCGATGTTTAAGAACAAAGAGCTTCAGGATAAAATAATCGTTGTAACCGGTGGCGGTTCAGGCCTTGGTAAATCCATGTCGGAATATTTCCTTTCCCTCGGAGCCAAAGTGGTCATCACATCCCGGAATATAGAGAAGCTCAACAAGGCAAAGAGTGAATTGGTTGAAAAAACCGGAGGCGATGTTTTCCCCATTGCCTGCGATATCAGGCATTATGAAGAAGTTGAAAACCTGTTGTCAAAAACCATTGAAAAATTCGGAAAAGCGGATGCTTTACTGAACAATGCAGCAGGTAATTTTATCAGCCCCACAGAACGTTTATCATCCAACGCATTCGACACAATTATCGACATCGTGTTGAAAGGCACAAAAAACTGCACGCTTGCCTTTGGGAAATACTGGATCAAAGAAAAACAACAGGCCACCATCCTGAATATAATCACCACTTATGCATGGACCGGAAGCGGCTATGTAGTTCCTTCGGCAGCAGCGAAAGGTGGTGTGTTAGCCATGACCAGATCACTGGCAGTAGAATGGGCGAAATACAAGATCCGCCTGAATGCGATCGCACCCGGACCGTTTCCAACAGAAGGCGCATGGGATAGGTTACTTCCAGGCGACTTGAAAGAAAAATTTGATGTGACAAAAAAAGTACCCTTGCGCCGCGTGGGTGAACACCAGGAATTATCGAACCTTGCGGCTTATTTATTATCAGATTATTCGGCCTATATCAACGGTGAAGTAATCACCATTGACGGCGGGGAGTGGTTGCAGGGAGCAGGCCAGTTCAATATGCTTGAAAAAGTGCCCAAAGAAATGTGGGATATGCTGGAAATGATGATCCGGTCGAAGAAAACAAAATAGTATTATCATTTGTTATATCTTAAGGCGCAACGACTTCAGCCTTTGTGTTGTCTTATTTAATAAGACTTTTTATATTACTTTTGTCCACGCCAAAAAATATTTTAATTCAATAAAAAATTCGATGAAGAAAATCCATTTATTAGCCTTTATTTTCATTTTCGCAATTGTATCGCAAAGTGCTTATGCCCAAAAACATGCACCTACACGGGTATCCAAAGCCGTCCATTTTGATAAGTCGAAAAAATTGAGCGAAACAAAAGTCATTCCCCTCGGAAAAATAAAAAGTGTTTTTAAAGACAGGTTGGTACCAAATAAATTTGACTTTCATAAGGAACTGATCAATGCTTCTGTTCTTGAAGGTCCTGATCCCGTGTTACAATCAGAGCAGGGAAGAAACAGGTTTGATGTGGAGATCAACGACAACTTCAGTGGCATTCATAACACATACAGTGTGGCACCTCCGGATACAGACGGCGATGTAAGCTTGAATCATTATATGCAAATGGTGAACAATGGGTTTGCTATCTGGGATAAGGAAGGAAACTTATTATACGGCCCGGCACATACGATAACCCTTTGGGAAGGTTTTGAAGGACCCTGGAGCGGCACCAATGATGGTGACCCTATCGTGGTTTTCGACGAATATGCAGGAAGATGGGTAGCTTCACAATTCTCACTCCCATTCAGGCCATCAGGGCCATTTTATGAGTTGGTAGCAGTTTCCGTAACGGATGATCCTACCGGCGAATGGTACCGCTATGCATTCGAATTTGAACATATGCCTGATTACCCAAAATTTGGTGTCTGGACAGATGGATATTACTTTACAGTGAATCAATTTGTGAATGCCTCATCCTGGGCAGGTGCCGGGGTGGTTGCTTTAGACCGTGAAGCAATGATGGCAGGAGACCTGGATGCACAAATGGTGTTTTTCGATCTGGGAGAAAATTATGGTAGTTTATTACCATCCGATGCAGATGGAGTTATACCACCACCGGAGGGAGCACCAGCATATTTCGTAAATATGGGAAATAATATCTTACGCGTTTGGGAAACAGATATTGATTGGGACAATACTGCCAATTCTTCGATTAGTCTGGTAACAACCATCCCGACACAATCTTTTGCATCAAATAATATTTCAATTGATCAGCCCGGCACTTCACAAAACCTCGCAACACTGGCAGGACGATTGATGTTCAGGCTGCAGTACCGAAATTTCTCTGATTATGAAGTGATGGTGACTAATCACACCGTTAATGCCGGAAGCGGAAGAGCAGGTGTAAGATGGTATGAGTTGAGGAAATATGAAGATGAATGGGAAATGTATCAGCAAGGCACTTACGCGCCAAATGATGGTGAAAACAGGTGGATGGGAAGTATTGCCATGAATGAATATGGCGATATCGCAGTAGGTTATTCTGTTTCCAGTTCCAACACATACCCTTCCATTCGAATAGCTGGCCAGTCTGCTGCCGAATCAGGCTCAGGCATTCTTGATATTCCTGAAACAAGTATTTACGAAGGCCAGAATTCACAAACCGGTGTGAACAGGTGGGGCGATTATGCAAAAATGTCAATAGACCCTTCAAATAACCAATCATTCTGGTTTACCACCGAGTACTCAAATGGTGGCTGGGATTGGGCTACGCAAATTGCTTCCTTCAGTTTTACACAATTACCAGCCGCTGACTTTACAGTCGATGAAATATTAATTCCTGTCGGTGAAACTGTGAATTTTACGGATCTATCGGTGGGAATCCCTACCAGTTGGGAATGGACTTTTGAAGGGGCCGAAACAGGCTCCTCTGACGTCCAGCATCCACAGGATATCCTTTATCCTGAAGAAGGTATCTTTCCTGTTACCATGATCGCACTGAACGATATTGGATCAGATACCATTACCAAAACAGATTATATTGAAGTAAGTACCACTATCTTGCCACTCGTGGAGTTTACTTCCGATAAGGACTTTGTATGCACAGGCGAAGCTGTGCAGTTTACTGACATGACACAATACAGCCCGATTAGCTGGCAATGGGAATTTGATCCGCCAACCGTTACCTTTTTAAATGGAACGGATGCGAACAGCCAACACCCGGAAGTGGTATTCGATGAAGTTGCGACATATGAAGTAAGTCTGACCGCTTGGAATTTAAACGGTTCATCATCCAATACAAAAGTGGATTACCTAATGGCAGGTGGTTACATACCTTTCTTTAAGGAAACATTTGAAGATGGACTGGATGCCAAAAACTGGACAATTGACAATCCTGATGGTGGCAAAACGTGGGAGCTATTCGAAGTGGGTGGCACAGGACCCGGAAATATGGCTGCTGCTGTAAATTTTAGGGAGTACTTTGTGATTGGTGCAAGAGACCGGTTGATAACGCCCATGATCAGCCTCGAGGGAATAAGTGAAGCCTACCTAACCTTTACGCACTCATACGCCAAGCGGCTTGATGAAGTAAGTGATTCATTAATTATTTCCGTTTCAGGCGATTGTGGCGAAACCTGGACACGCGTTTTTGCCGATGCAGAAGATGGATCTGGAAATTTTGCCACACATCCACAAACAGATTATGACTTTTGGCCTGAAACCGGTTCCGACTGGTGTTTGTGGGGATGGGGTGCATCTTGTTTTGATATTGACCTGAGCCCCTGGGCCGGTGAGCACAATGTGCAAATTGCATTTGAAACATACAGTTTTTATGGCAACCCTATATTTATCGATAATTTAGTAATCAGTCAATTTGTTGGCGAAGAAGAGTTAATAAAACCTGATGAAGTTTACATTTATCCCAATCCCGGTTCAGGTAAATTCACTATTAAATTACCCGAAGATCACTTATATACTGAATTAACAATTACGGATCAAATGGGGAAAGAGGTATTCAAAAAAGCTTTAAATCAAAGAACAAAGGTCCTTGAAGTTGATCGTTCAAAAGAGCTATCAAGTGGTATTTACATTGTAAGCTTTACAGGAAAAAATAAATTACACACGCAAAAATTGGTTGTTAACTAAGCTATTCCCAATTTCATAACCGTTTTTTTAAGGCTTATTTAATATCATGTAATATTTTAAACACGTTCATTTGTATATAACTAAAATTAAAATAATGGATTTCAAACAGCAAGCAGTATTCAGGAATTTAATAGTTATCCTATTCTTGATTTTACCATTTTTATCTTTTTCTCAAAGTTTTGAATACAGTTCCGTAAAAAAGGCTGTAAAATTTGATGTTTCCAAAAAGCTTAAAGACGTTGAACCCATTCCGCCTGGACAAATTAAAAGCAATTGGAAGGATGGATTGGTACCCAATAAATTTGATTTCCATGAAAAAGTGAGTCCACGGGTTTCGCTCGATGGCCCTGATCCTTTGTTGCGACAAGGAATAACTGAACTCAGGGATGCGCCTGAAGTTGTTGAAAATTTTAACGGTATATCCAATAATTATGGAGTTGCCCCACCGGATACCCAAGGTGATGTGAGCCTTGATCATTATTTTCAAATGGTAAATAATGGTTTTAAAATTTGGGATAAATCGGGCAACACGGTTTACGGCCCTGCCGATAATATTACCTTGTGGAACGGATTTCCAGGTCCATGGAGTGGTACCAATGATGGTGATCCAATTGTATTATACGATGAATATGCCGATCGCTGGATTGCGAGCCAGTTTTCATTGCCCTACGGAGCAAACAATGGACCTTATTACGAATTGGTGGCTGTATCCGCTACAAGCGATCCTACAGGTGAATGGTACCGCTATGCATTTGAATTCGATAAGATGCCTGATTACCCGAAATTTGGTGTGTGGCACGATGCCTATTACCTGACGATCAACCAGTTTGAAAGCGGCTCATGGCATGGTGGTGGTGTTTGCATTTTGAATCGTGATGCCATGCTTGATGGAGACCCGGATGCCGAGATGCTGCTTTTTGATATAGGATCAGGCTATGGCAGTATGATGCCGGCCGATGCTGATGGCGCTATTTTACCACCGGAAGATTCACCCGCATTTCTTGTCAGCCTGGGACCAGGCTCTTTGCGTTTATTGGAGGCGCAGGTTGATTGGGAAAACACGGCAAACTCTTCCGTTGAAATTATTGATGTAATGGCAGTTGCTTCATATTCAAACAGCGACATTTCGATTCGCCAGCCCGGCACAGGTCAGAAGTTGGATGCGCTGGAGGATCGTTTGATGTACAGACTTCAATACCGTAATTTTGGTGATTACCAGGTGATGGTAACCAATCATAGTGTGAATGTGGGTAGCGGTCGTGCAGGAGTAAGATGGTACGAATTAAGAAATTACGGGGCAGGTTGGGGAATTTATCAGCAAGGCACTTTTGCTCCTGATGATGGCAACAGCCGTTGGATGGGTAGTGTCGCCATGAATTCATATGGTGTTATTTTAGCCGGATATTCTGTTTCAAGTTCGACAACCTATCCGTCTATCAGGTTTTCTGGTCAATCTGCCAATAGTTCAGGAACCGGTATTTTTGACATTCCTGAAACCAGCATCTTCGAAGGAACGAAATCACAAACCGGAGTGGGCAGATGGGGTGACTATTCCATGATCTCAATAGATCCTTCTGACGATAAAACATTCTGGTACACCACTGAATACTCTAATGGTGGGTGGAACTGGAGAACAAGAATTGCTTCATTCTATTTTGATCAGGAACCAGTAGCTAATTTTATTGCATCAGATACATTAATCCCCTTGGGGCAGACGGTAGATTTTACAGATAAAACTGCTGGAGCACCTGATACATGGGAATGGACTTTCTATGGCGGTACACCTGAAACTTCAACAGAGCAAAATCCAACAAATGTTGTTTATTCACAGGATGGAACGTACGATGTCAGGCTTATTGTTTCAAATGATGTAGGTGATGACACCCTGATTATGGAAGATTTTATTACAGCAAGCGGAAGCCTGCTGCCCGAAATTCATTTTTCTGCCGATAAGCTTCGTTTTTGTTCTGGCGAAACTATTGTTTTTACTGATGCCACTTTGTATTACCCCACCGCATGGGAATGGGAATTCTCCCCATCAAATGTCACTTTCGTAAACGGAACTGATCAAAATAGCCAGCATCCTGAAGTGCTGTTTTCTGAATCCGATGAATACTCAGTAACGCTCACTGCATGGAACACTAATGGCCCATCTTCTTTAACCATCAGTAATTATATCAATTCAGGTGGTTATACACCCTATTACACAGAAACTTTTGAAGACGTAGAATTGAGTTTGAATCAATGGACTATCGAAAATCCGGATGAAGACAAAACATGGGAGTTTTTTGAAACAGGAGGCACATCCCCCGGAAACACGTCTGTTGGAATTAATTTTAGTGAATATTTTGAACTTGGCGCAAGGGATCGCTTGATCTCTCCTCCATTTAATCTTTCAGGTCTTGACCAGGCCGTGCTCAGTTTTCAGCATGCTTATGCTAAAAAGTTTGCTGCAGCTACCGATTCCTTAATCATTTATATTTCAGAAGACTGCGGTGAAAGCTGGACAAGAATTTTTGAAGGAGGAGAAAATGGAAGCGGAAGCTTCGCTACGCATGAACTGGTAGATGAATTCTGGCCTGAAATCGCGTCTGATTGGTGTATAGAGGGTTGGGGCGCTTCATGTATTGAAGTCGACTTAAGTCCATGGGCGGGTATGCCTGACATACAAATCGCCTTTGAATCCTATTGTTATTGGGGAAATCCCTTGTTTATTGATAATGTGACGATCTCGCAATATGTTGGACAATCTGAATTACATTCTTCAGATGGAATTCAAATATTTCCAAATCCATCAAATGGTAGAATCACCATTCAATTACCTGCTAATCATAACTACTTAAATATGGAAATAATGAATGCCAAAGGAAGGCGCATTTATACTAAAGATATTCAAAAACTTAAGATCATTTCAATAAATGAAAACAGGGACTTATCAAAGGGCGTGTATTTCATCAAATTTATTGAAAATAGCGACCAAATAGTTAAGAAACTCATTATCAATTAAGCATTTAGCACTTTTTATCACGCTAAGAGGTAATAATTGACTTTTTTAGGTATACCCTGTATTTTACAATTAACTTTGTAAGCAATTCCGGTTTTAACCGACTAAATATTAAGGTATCATAAAAATTTATATCTAAACGAATTATTCATCATGAGAAAAAACATTGCGTCATTACTAATACTTGTTATTATTTCAACACTAACTGTTGGCTTAAACGGACAAACAGTAAAACCTGAAAAAATCACAAAAGCCAAATATTTTGACAGGTCGAAAGCCCTAAGGGATGTCGACCCGATTTCCATGAGAGAGGACACAGATGCGTGGAAATACTATGTGATTCCCAACAAGTTCAACTTTTCTAAGAGTACGGATTTCAATAGTAATTATAAAGGCCCTGATCCCGTATTACAAAACCATACGGATGGGGTAAGAAACGAACCTACCATCAACGCAAATTTCGATGGCGTTACCAACACATATAGTGTAGCTCCACCTGATACCCAGGGAGATGTGGGCTTGGACCATTACATGCAAATGGTAAATAAAGGCTTTGCCATATGGGATAAAGAAGGTAGTTTGCTATATGGACCAACCAATAATATTGCTTTATGGGATGGCTTTGATGGTCCTTGGTCAGGAACAAATGACGGCGACCCAATTGTGGTATATGACGAATATGCCGACAGGTGGGTGGCAAGTCAATTTTCGCTACCAAACGGCTCGAATACAGGCCCCTATTATGAACTGATTGCCGTTTCAGTGACTGATGATCCACTTGGTGAATGGTACCGTTATGCCTACGAGTTTGATAAAATGCCTGACTATCCAAAGTTTGGAGTTTGGCATAATGCATATTGTTTCACCATCAACCAGTTTTTAAATGGCTCCTGGTATGGAGGTGGTATATCGGTTCTTGATCGTGAAGCCATGCTTGCCGGAGATCCGGATGCTGAAATGGTTTTTTTCAATATGGGATCAGGATTCGGCAGTATGTTGCCTGCGGATGCTGACGGTGCAATAGGTCCAGATGAGGACACACCCATTTACCTTGTAAAAGGCGGCACAAACTCGCTGCGCCTTATTGAAGTGATCGTGGATTGGGATAATAGCAATAACAATGAGGCCAGTTTTGTAGCAAATATACCTGTGGCATCTTACTCAAGCAGTGGCATTTCAATTTCACAGCCCGGAACCGGTCAAAAATTAGACGCCCTGTCAGACCGATTGATGTACCGCCTTCAATATAGAAATTTTGAAAATTACGAGGTGATGCTGGCCAATCATACCGTAAATGCCGGTAGCGGACGCGCGGGTGTAAGATGGTATGAATTAAGAAATTATGGAGAGGAATGGGAAATGTACCAGCAGGGCACATATGCACCAGATGATGGCAACAGCCGTTGGATGGCTAGTATTGCCATGAACCAGAATGGTGACATATCTGTCGGTTATTCACTATCCGGTTCATCTACATATCCTTCAATTGCTGTAACAGGCCAAACAGCAGCCAATTCAGGCTCAGGTGAATTTGATATTACCGAAACCATTATAAAAGCAGGTAATGCTTCCCAGACCGGCGTGAACAGGTGGGGTGATTATTCAATGATGTCAGTGGACCCTGATGATGATCAGACATTCTGGTTCACAACCGAATATACCAATGGCGGTTGGAACTGGAGAACGCAGATCGCTTCTTTTGGCTATGTGCAAATTCCGGTCGTGAATTTTTCAGCCAACGAGACATTGATACCATTAAACCAAACTATCAATTTTACTGATAGAACTGTAGGTATACCAACTGAATGGTTATGGACATTTGAAGGAGGAACACCTGAAATGTCCACTGAAAAGGACCCACAAAACATTCAATATGAAACAGAAGGTGAATTTGATGTAACACTAATCGCAACTAATGAACTTGGTACCGACACTTTGGTTAAAGAAGATTATGTGATTGTGAGCGCATCTCTTTTGCCCAGCGTTGATTTCGTGGCAAACAAAGACGTATTTTGCCTCGGTGAAGCTGTTATGTTTACTGACCAAACACAATACAGTCCTATTCAGTGGCATTGGGAATTTGATCCGCCAACAGTTACTTTTATAAATGAAACCGACGAAACCAGTCAACATCCTGAAGTTGAATTTAATGAAGCGGCAACCTACGATGTAGCGCTTACCGCGTGGAATTTAAATGGTGAATCGACACTTTCTAAAACAGACTTCATACTTGCAGGTGGTTACACACCCTACTTTAATGAAACTTTTGAACAGGATGGTTTCAGAGATCAGTACTGGACAATTGAAAATCCTGACGATGACGTAACGTGGGAAATTTATGAAGTAGCTGGAAATGGTTCCGGTTTTGCCGCCGGTATCAATTTCACAGAATATTTTGCCATAGGCCAGCGCGACAGGCTTGTTTCGCCGCCTTTAAATTTAAACGGTTTAAGTTCAGCCTCCCTGAGCTTTAAGCATGCATTCGCTAAAAGGCTGGATGAAGTTTCTGATTCGCTGATCATTTATATTTCTTCTGACTGTGGTGCCACATGGACCCGCATTTTTGCCGATGCCGAAGATGGAAGTGGAAATTTTGCCACCCACGAAATGACTGAAGATTTCTGGCCGCAAACGGCATCCGATTGGTGCATATCAGGTTGGGGCGCTTCATGTATTGATATTGATCTTAGTCCATGGGCCGGTAACGCCGATGTCCAAATTGCATTCGAAACATACAGTTTTTATGGCAATCCGTTATTTATTGACAATATATCCGTCAGTCAGTATGTGGATGTGGAAACGAATACATTTAATGATGAAGACATTCAGGTTTATCCAAATCCAAACAGTGGCAGGTTTACAATTGTAATTCCTAAAGAAGAGGTATTCGAAAAGATGGTTGTGTATGATCAGATAGGCCGGATAGTTTACAGTGAAAAATTAAACGATCAGCAAAATACAATCCGCATTCAAATAGGTTCTGAATGGCAAAATGGCATATATTTGATCAGGTTAATCAACTCAGAACAGCAAATCATAACAAAAAAGGTCATTGTCAATAAGTAATTACTTTTATGCGCCCGATATTAACGGGCATCTTCATACGCTTAATAAAGATGATTCAGGTCATCTGGTACGTGTGTTGCGCATGCAAAAAGGAGAAACAGTATTTGTAACTAACGGAAAAGGTACCATTTTTGAATGCTTGATTGTTGATCCTGATCCGAAGAACTGCCAGATTGAAATTATTCAAAAGAAATCCGGTGACGATCAGCGGGACTTCACTTTGCAAATTGCCATTGCACCGACTAAAAATATTAGCCGTTTTGAATGGTTTCTTGAGAAAAGCACGGAAATAGGTATTGATATTATTTCTCCAATATTGTCGGAACATTCTGAAAGAAAAATTATTAAACCTGAACGTTTAAACCGGGTGATGACAGCCGCCGTTAAACAATCGCTCAAATCATTTCATCCGGAATTGAATACACTGACAAATTTTGAAGACTTCATTAAAACACATTTTTCTGGCCAAAAATTTATCGCATATGTGGATGCAAATGTGAAAGATGAACTTCTTGATGTTTGCAAACCAAGTACAAATACCTTGATTTTAATTGGACCGGAAGGAGATTTCAGTGAGAAAGAAATTGAGAATGCCCGGAATAACGGATTCACACCTGTTAAACTGGGACCGTCAAGATTACGGACTGAAACGGCTGGTATTGTAGCCTGCCATACCGTTCACATGGTTAATCTTTCTTAAAATAAATACATTCCACTTTTTCAATATGTGCGTTTTTTATATTTGCAGAGATTTATGAAACTACATTTTGTCTTATTCATATTATTATTCATTACCTGGCCCAACATAAAAGCGCAGGAGGTGCAAATTGCTTTATTGAAATATAGCGGTGGCGGCGACTGGTATGCCAACCCAACTTCATTGCCCAATCTTGTAAAATACTGCAATACAAACCTGCATACCCAAATTAATCCTGATATTGCTACAGTTGATGTGGGCAGCATAGAAATCTTTAATTATCCATTTGTCCATATGACGGGTCATGGCAATATCATACTCAACCCGGATGAAGCAGAAAATCTGCGGAATTATTTGATTTCAGGGGGTTTTTTACATGTTTCCGACAACTATGGGCTGGATCCTTATTTCAGAAGAGAGATGAATAAAGTTTTTCCGGGTATCGAGATGCTGGAACTCCCGTTCTCGCATCCAATTTACCACCAGTCATACGATTTCCCGGATGGTTTGCCAAAAATCCATGAACATGATGATAAAACGCCACAAGGATTCGGACTTTTTTATGAAGGGCGACTTGTATGTTTTTACGATTACGAATGCGACCTCGGGGACGGCTGGGAATCTGCCGAAGTGCATAATGATTCACCTGAAAAAAGAATGGAAGCCTTCATGATGGGTGCCAATATCATACAATTTGTTTTTCAACAATAATAAATCCGAACTGTAAGTTTTTAAAAATCCGCTCGTCTAATACAAACAAAAAAATGATCAAAATGAAAAAGAAAATAAGAACCTCAATGATAATTGTTGCACTAACAATTTTCAGTTTATTCACTTTCGGGCAAAGCGTTCCGGCAGAACTTGAAACAAATATTATTGATTTAAACAGTCCGGAATATGCCAATACCAGCTTTGATGACATTATTGCCAAATACGAAGGTAAAGT
>JAZBOW010000285.1:0-14065 GCA_036351335.1 Bacteroidales bacterium
CACTGCATTTGTATCAAAGTAATGACTTACTAACCTTAACCGGTATTTTCACAACAACCTTTCTGGGTGCTGGTCTTTTTGCCTGGCTCTATGCCGAATGGAATTATAACTTATGGTTACCCATTGGACTGCATTTTTTCATGAACGTATCATGGGAACTTTTTTCCATCTCTGATAATGCATTTGGTGATCTAAATGCAAATTTAATCAGGGCTTTAACCATAGTACTTGCTATTACAGTAACCTTGATCTATAAGAAAAAGAGAAAGATACCCTTGGAGATTAACCGGAATACACTTTTTATGAAACGTGCGCTTCTAGTGGAATAAAGTGTTGATTGATAAATTCTATACTATTAAAATTTCTGATTTATCAGAGATTTGCAGAATCAATAATATCAATTAAATTGTCATTTATGGACAGCACAATTAACACTTATTGCTTTTTTATCTATATTTACTTCCTTCAAAGCAAGCCTACAAACTAATTACTAACCAAAAACAGAAATCATGGGAATGATCAAAGAATTTAAGGACTTTATCAACAAAGGCAGCGTTATTGATATGGCTGTTGGTTTGATACTTGCCACTTATTTCGGCGCTATTGTAAAATCACTTGTAAACGACATCATTATGCCACCTATTGGCATGCTACTTGGCGGTGTTGATTTCAGTGAATTAAAATTTGTTTTGAAAGAAGAAGTTGTAGCTGTTGTTGAGGGCGACACCACTCTTATCCCGGCGGTAAGTGAAGTTGCTATCAGTTATGGCGTTTTCATCAATACCATTATCACTTTTATAATTGTCGCTTTTGCCATCTTTATGGTAGTAAAAGCTTACAATAATATGAAGAAAAAGGAAGAAGCAAAACCGGCACCTCCCCCGGCTCCTTCAAAAGAAGTTGAACTGCTGACTGAAATCCGCGATCAATTGAAAAAAGGATAGATATTAGCAAAACAAGACACAATGAACAGAGGTGTATTGGTATATTTTTCACCAATTTCACCTCTGTTTTTTTTATTATTCATTTTTATGAAATAAAAAGTAGGGTAAATCCAATTTCATGCGGTTAGCTAGTGTAAACATTCATTAAAAAAAAGATCATGAAGAAAGTAAATTTATTTTTTGTAGCCTTGGCACTCATCAGCTTTTCCGTAGTGATGAATTCTTGTAAAAAAGAAGATACGACCCAACCTACCGATACTTCAGTTGCTGAAGACGACTCATTTGCCGAAGCCATATTTGATGAAGTATCCGTCATGGCTGATGAAGCATATGAATTGAAAACATCTGGAGTTAGATCAGAAGATGACAATATTGTGTTTGGGGGATGTGTAACCATCACCCTCGACACCACTGCAATGCCGCGTGCGCTCACCATTGATTTTGGTGAAGAAAATTGTTTGTGCTTAGATGGTAAATACCGCCGAGGAAAAATCATCGTCACCTTTAATGGCAGGTACAAACGTCCCGGAACTGTGATTACACATGGATTTGAAGACTTCTATGTTAACGACCATAACGTGGATGGAACCAAAGTGGTCACCAATATGGGCCCTAACGACGAAGGCCATATTTATTACACTATTGAAGTAGTAGGCGTAATCCAATTAGCGAATGATGGCGGAACCATCAGTTGGAATTCTTCCAGGCAAAGAGAATGGATACAAGGATATAATACAGGCAATCGTTGGGATGACATCTATCTCTTAACGGGGTTTGCTGACGGCAACCGGGCTAATGGACTCACTTGGGAAGCGGAAATCATGAGCCCACTACGTGTAGAACTGGCTTGCAGGTTCATTGTTTCGGGAACAGTGGAGTTAAGACCTGAAACTCGACCAGTCAGATTACTCGACTATGGAAATGGTGCATGTGATAATATTGCAACAGTTACCATTAATGGTGAAGTATATACGATCTATTTAAGAAAATGAAACGCGAATCAATCGTAAAGGATTTTCCGGCTCTGACTGCCGGAAAATCCATTTTTATAAAATTAAATCGATAGTTTATCGTTCTTGTTTTTACTGTCATAAAAAAATAGCATTTGACGCGCACGGAATTTAAAAAGCTGTTTGATACCTATTTTGATGTAGTTCGAAATTACATTTACTATCGCTCGGGAGATACCGATTTAGCTACTGATATTGCCCAGGAAACTTTTTTGCGCGTTTGGGAAAAACAATTGATCATTGAAAATAAAAAAACAAAGGCGCTGCTTTTTAAAATAGCTGGTGATATGTTTATTAGCAGTTACCGAAAACAAAAAACGGCTTTGGACTTCAAATTAAACACAAAACCCGAATTAAATGATCAGTCACCTGAAGACCAAATGCAGTTTAAAGAATTAAAAAGGAGGTACGAACATGCCTTGGCAAGACTTCCTGAAAAACAAAGGATCGTTTTTTTAATGAGCCGGATGGATCAACTGAAATATTACGAAATAGCAGATGCACTTGGATTAAGTGTAAAAGCTGTTGAAAAACGAATGAAAAACGCACTCGATTACTTAAAATTGGTAATCAGGGAATCATGAACAAGAAAAATATACATACAGATAAGGATTTTAATGCAGATACTTCTGATCTTTTCAGCAAGGTAAATGTTCCTTATGAAAAATCGAAAGAGGAAGTCTGGCAGCAATTAGCGCCCCATATTGAAGAACATCCTTCGGGGTCTAAAACTATATGGATGACTTCGAAAATAATAGTCTCCATTGCCGCCAGTTTGTTGATATTATTCAGCATTTTATCAGTCATGCGTTTTTATACGAAAACGGTTTCTGCACCCAACGGGCAACACCTTACAGTAACCCTTCCCGAAGGATCGACTGTTGATTTAAATGCCCATACCACACTCACATACCACCCATTCTGGTGGCAATTTTCAAGAACAGTCGGTTTTGAGGGCGAAGGCCTGTTTCATGTGGAGAAAGGTAAAAAGTTTGAAGTAATTTCAAAAACAGGCCGGACCGTGGTCCTCGGAACCATCTTTAATATTTACAGCCGCGACAAAGCATACCAAGTGAGCTGTTTAAGCGGAAGTGTGAAAGTGATTTCGAACACGAAGCAGGAAGCAATATTAAGTCCTGATTATCATGCAGAAATAGATGCAAATGGCAACATCTCTGTGATTAAAGAAGGTAAAACCGAACAAGCTGTTTCCTGGATCAACAATATGTTCACCTTTACTTCTGCCCCGCTTCAGGATGTTATAAGTGAAATAGAACGGCAATATAATGTACGCATTCGGTTAAATACATCTGAGAATTATATCTATACGGGATTCTTTTCGCGCAACAAACAGCTTGAAGATGTCCTTGATTTGCTGTCGAAAACTTTTAATTTTACAATTATTAAAAGATCAAACAGTGAATACGAAATAATTCAAACTGCCTCAGAGTGAATATTGAAAAACGCTTTTTTGTATTAATTGCCATTATTCTTTCTTTATGCACTTATTCGCAAGAAGTACATCTTCAGTATCAAGATATCCCTTTAAACAAAGTTTTAATCGACATTCGAACCAAGAACAATATTCACATTTCTTTCGATGATCAATTATTGTCAGAGTACAAAATAACCATCAACAAATCTTTTCACTCACCTGAAGAAGCCATAGCAGAAATAATTAGTCCGTATCCTCTGGCATATGAAAAGGATGATGATGTATTCATCATTTATAAGAAACGAAAGGAAAAGAATATAATACTTTATCAAATTTCCGGACGTTTGCTGGACGCCATCAACTTTGAGCCACTTCCATATTCACATATCACCATCAACGGACGCACATTTGCAACAGATGTCAAGGGAAGCTTCTCGTATACACATGAAACAGATAGTGTATTTCAAGTAAAAGCAAGCCACCTGGGATACTATATCTTGGATACAATTCTCATTCCACAAACAGGCATAAACTTATTGCTTTATCCTTCCAGTATTGGTTTAACAGAAGTGGTTATCAGCAACAAACAAATTGAAAAATCAACACAAATTGGCGACAAACCGGGATTAATGAAAATGAACCATAAAATTGCCAAGTTCCTGCCGGGATATGGTGACAATTCAGTTTTTAACCTGTTGCGATTATTGCCTGGCATTGTTGCTGCCGGTGAACAAACGAATGACCTGATCATCTGGGGTAGCTATGCAGGACAAAGCCAGGTACTCTTTGATGAATTTACGATTTATGGCCTCAAAAATTTTAATGATAATATAAGCGCTTTCAACCCTTTACTGGCTAAAGACATTGAAGTACATAAAGGTGGATTTGACGTCAAATTTGGAGAACGGGTGGGGGGTATTGTGAATATTGTTGGCAAGAATGGCGATCCAAAAAAATTCGGGTTTACTATTAGCGCTAATAATATGACACTGAACACTTTATTAGAAATCCCCTTATTTAAAAAAGCTTCCCTGCAAATCGCTTTTCGCCACACTTATTACAACCTTTACAATCCGGGTGATATGAATTTTCTGATCAGGCAAAACAACGATGCGGATACGACGAATGACATTGATGTAGATATTGTTCCGGATTATACATTCAGGGACTTGAATATCAAATATTCGCAACGATTCAATGAGAGTGATTTATTTTATGTGAGTTTATATGGAGGTAACGACAAGTTCCATTATTCAATTGATGATTCCCTAGGTCCCCACAGAACTTTCAGCAAATCAACCAATGAGAAAAACCTGCAGTCAGGAGGAACGGCTTTTTACGGAAGGACCTGGCGTAAAGGTGGCTCAACCAATTTCGTAACCAGCTATTCAAAACTTACTTCACAATTTACAGATGATTTTCAAATCCAAATTCCGGTAATTGACAGCGTTGTCCCAAAAGTTGACAAAGACTATGAAAATATACTGAGTGAATTTAATTTGAAAGCTGACAATCGATTTCCCGTTCACCGGAATCATATTATTGAATGGGGTGTCGGCATCATATCAAACCAGGTTTCTTTAACTGAAGACACTTTTAACATCAATTATATAAACATTGATGAAAGTGCTTCACGGTATAACTTATACGTGCAGGATTATATGGCCATTGGAGAAAAACTCATCCTCAAAGCAGGATTGCGATATACACATAGCTTTAATCTAGAGAAAGTTTATCTGGAACCAAGGGTTTCAATATCATTTGCGGTCAGTGATTCATGGAAACTGAATGCAGCCTGGGGCATTTATAACCAGTATATTACACAAAGCTCCGTTTTTGACGAGTTGGGCAACTACAGGTATATCTGGACCATCTGCGACAACATTGACATACCTGTTTTACAGGCCCAGCATTTTGTGTTGGCAGGATCATTTCATAAGAACGGTTTTACGTTTAGCCTCGAAAGCTACTATAAGCCAACCGAAGGTATAACCCGTTATATCAGGTTCCCAAAATACAATATTGAATCTGTTGTTTCAGGAAAAGCCCGTAGTTATGGGATGGATGTTTTCTTCCAGGGTGATTTTGGAAAGCATTCAGCTTGGATTGCTTATTCATTAAGTAAAACGGAAGAATATTTCAATTACTTTGTGGAAAGGAAATACCGCAGGGCTCCTCACGATCAGCGCCATGAAGTTAAACTGGCATTGTTACTGAATTTCGATCCGTTTTTCTTCTCATCCAATTTTGTGTTTGGTTCGGGCTTTCCTTACAAGCCTGCAACTGTCGAAGCTGATCAATCAGATGATTTTACATACAATCGCCTGGATATGTCTTTTATCTATAAATTTCTTGACAGGAAAATGAAAGGTGAAGTGGGTTTGTCCATATTAAACGTGCTGAATACGCAAAATATTAAATACACGAATTTTGAACGTATTCCTTCCAATCAAACCAATTCAATTAATATATATGCCGAAGCCATCCCTTTTACACCTACTTTATATTTAAAATTTACGCTGTAAGCAGGGAAACCCAGAAAGTTTTTTCCTAAAATCCCTTACCCAGCGCAACCATCACGGCCAATAATGGCATGATGGCCAATAGCAATAGTTCAATCCGGATGAACATCAGCTGCTTTTTAATGTCTCTATCACTTACATCCAGGTGATTTCCCTGCCTGGCTTGTTTATTCCATTTACGAAGCTTTATTGTGGGAAAAATAGAAATAATGGCCATGATAAAGAACACCGTCAATTTGATGTGAAAAAGCGGGTTTTTGCTAAAAAAGTCAACCCCTTTTGGGTCGAATACCAGCCATCTCAACAAACCGGAAGCCAGCACCAAAATGATGGCAATCCAATATATAAGGTCTACACCGGCCAATGATTTGATCTGTTGTTTCAAAATACCCGGTTTTAATGTCAGGTGTTCGGTAATTAATGCGCCCATCAGCACCATAATGCCTATAAAATGAATATAAGGTAAGAATACTTGCATAGTTTTGAATTAAGTAGTGAATATTAAGTTTATATTGGTTACATCTCGTCCATCATCTCATCGGTTATTTCCATATTGTGAAATACCTTCTGAATATCGTCATCATCTTCAAACAATTCGATCACCTTTAAAATTTTAAGGCCTGATTCTTTGTCGAGTGTTTTTGTTTCATGAGGAATACGCTGTAATTCTGCCGATTCTGGTTCAATATCAAGTTCTTCCAGTTTCTTCATCATGCTGCCAAAATCTTCCATTGAAGTGGTGATATGGAAAAAGCCCTCATCGTCCAGTTCAATATCTTCTGCTCCGGCATCAATCACCTCCAGTTCAAACTCATCCGGGTCAATGTCGCCTTTGGGAACAGAAAATATACCTTTCCTGTCGAATAAAAAACTTAGCGAGCCATTGGTGCCCAGACTCCCGCTATATTTGTTAAAGATAGCGCGGACATTAGAAACTGTTCGTTGCGAGTTGTCAGATTGTGTTTCTACATACACAGCAATACCGTGCGATAAATACCCCTCGTAAGTAGCTTCGGTAAAATTAGCTGAATCTTTATCTTTTCCCTTTGAAATTGCACGTTCAATATTGTCCTTTGGCATACTTTGCCCTTTGGCATTGGCAATAGCTAAACGCAATCTGGGATTACCTTCCGGATCGGGACCACCTTCTTTTACAGCTACGGTTATTTCTTTAATTAGCTTCGAAAATATTTTTGATCGTTTGGCATCTAATGCACCTTTTTTTCTCTTTATAGTCGACCATTTGCTGTGTCCTGACATATTGCAAATTTTAGTGATGTGTAGTGCAAAAATAAAAAAAAGCCCCATCCGTTTTAAGTGATGGAGCCAAGTAATTGCAGGTATAAGCAAATTTTTACCACCCGGCAATTGTAATGCCTGCCGACCAGGTATATAATTCAGGTCCACGGTCTTTTACAAACAACTGGTTCAAGCTTACATGCGCCCATAGGTTAATAACGCTGAAACCAACTCTGACCATGCCTTCAAATTTAAAAGGTTGCAGGTGAAAACTATCGTAATCCTTTACAATATTTCGCTGGCTGGCGTTGGGCGTATTGTATGAGGCCTCATCAACGGTTCCTGTAGCAGGATCTTGCAAATAATAGGTTTCATTCGCGTTATTAAAATATATTTTGGTATGGGTTCTTACCCTGGCACTCCCGAGTACACCAACACCAAAATGGAAACGTTTATATTTATTAGTGTGTTTAGTCTGGATTTCATACATAAATGGAACAGTGATGTACATAACAGTAAGCTTTGTTTTATTAACCGATAGGCCTTTGCCTTCAGTATTGGCAACCATATAATATCCATTGATCTGTGAATTTTCCGGTGTTAAATAAGTAGGCGGACTAAAACGGTAATTCACCCACGACATACCAATTCCTGTTACGAAACCCATATTTTTGGCCTTGTTAAGTGCAATATTTTGTTCGTATAAATTGAGGTTCACAGCCAACGATTTTTCATACTGCAAATTCAGATAATCATTCTCTGCACCCCAGTTGGTATTAAAATCGGGCGTTACGTACCCATTGATACCCAGTTCAACACCACCCCAGTGACCGTTAAAACGTGGCGTTTTACATTTCTCATATTTCACATTTCCATCGTCATCAACAATAATCATATGCCGGCCTACCGTAATTTTCGTGGTATCGCTATCTATCACTTCTACATTCAAGCCTCCTACGCGCACGGTGGTAGTATCACTATACGTATACACTTCCGCTTTACGAATGGTGTCATTGACAACTACGGTACTTTTATTACCGGAATTTGATCTTACTACCAGGTTTTCAGGTGCATTCAAATATTTTACTTCTGAAGCACCGCTGATATCGTAAGTTAAATTGGAACTTGTATTCACAAATATTTCGCTGGCGCCACTGGCATTTGCCACTGTACTTTGCGTTTCAAATTCTTTCGCTTTCACTTCAGATGCACCGCTGGCCTCAACAACATGCGATGTAGCTTTGCCTGAAAGTTTTACTTCAGATGCACCCGTAGCTTTCGTAATAACGTTGTTATAATCCAGCTTAAGTTTGACCTCAGATGCGCCATTGGCAATTACTTCCAAATCAGCTCCTTTAAGTGTTTCTGGCGACATCACTTCCGATGCCCCAGATGCTTTGATCATTTTAAAATCCGGTGCGGTGATATAAAACTTTAATTCGTCATATCGTTTGATTTTATTGTATTCGAATGAGAGGGTGGTGTTTTTTAAAACCACATCAATTTGATCCATTAAATTGGCATTCGTTTCAATAACAACGCTGTAATCATCTCCTTGCATTAAAACAACCTCCTGTCCGCCACCGATATCAATAGCATCAAACTGGCCCACTTGCCTTTCTTGTTTTACAATTTCTCCTTTTCCAGAGACCTGTGCCATGGCAGGCAACATAAATATAATGGCTGCCAGTATCAATAATACATGTTTAATTCTTGTCATAATTCATCGATTTTAATGTTTGGTGGTAAAACGGACTCACCCATGTTTTTGTTACAGCCTGAGAAAATAGTTTTAATTAGATGACTTTCCGGCAGGCAGCTTCCGATTGACGATAAAAGCTTGTCCTTCAAGGCTATAATTTCTCAGGTTGCCTTCATTATCGTAGTTTTTTACCAATTCGGCATCACTACCAGTAACAGTATTGAATACCGCCAGACTTCCATCAAGAAATTTAACAAATCCCGGATCCTTTTTCTTCTGAACTGAATTATCCGCTAAGGCTTTATCAATGCCGAGATTTTCGGAAACCTCTTCAACATTCTTTCTGAAAAATTGTGCCAGCAGGCCCCTTTTCTTTGGCTCTTCCATATGGGCTAAAAGGATCGATTCATCCGTGTAATTCCATTCGATGAGATCAGGGACGTTCTGTTGCAATAAATTTATATCCGGTTGAATCGAAGCCAGTATTTGTATTTTTTCCTCTCCAAAGGATTCGGGTTGGGGTAACTGTAACTCCTGCTCCTTCAAAGTCCGAACGATCAATTGGTTTGATGCATGTATTTTGATCGTGTTGGAAATGGTTGCCGGTTCAATTTTGGCCATTTCAAAACGAACGGGAGTTGGAGCGGGCTTTTTCTGATCCAGGAAAAAACTTACAGCTAAAAATATTAATAAGGCTGCAGCAACTCCATACCAATAGTATCCGATATATACCCTCTTTTTAAGCGCCTCTTTATCCTCAAAAACTACGTCTTCTTTTTTAATCAATAACAATTTGTGGCTTTGAAATTCCTTTTCCAAATGCGGATTTGCTTTTATAAAAGACATTAAAGAAGCTTTTTCATCTGCATGCAAATCATTTTCATACCAGGCGATATAGGCTTCTTCATAATTGTCTTCATGAATTCCGGCTACTTCAACTATTTCAGGTTTTTTAAGGGCTTGCTTTTGGGAAAAAGAAATTTTTGCTGCATCAACCGTTATGCTTTCAAATTCATCGAATTCCATTTTCAGATCAGGATGTCTTTCAAGAAATAATTCCATCTCAAGCTGCTGCTCATCTGTCAGCTTGCCATCGTTAAAATCGATGAAAAAGACTTCATAATTATTTCTGTTGATCTTCATTTGCCTTCAAATTATATCACCATGTCGATGCTGACAAGGTATTTTTTAAGCAACATCCGTGCCCTGTAGATATATACTTTCACCTGTGCTTCTGTCAGGTTAGTTATTTCACCTATTTCCTGGTACGAATACCCTTCATAATCACGCAACAAAACCACTGATTTCTGTATGGCCGGTAGTTTTTCCAACGCCATATCCAATATTTCCTTTATGTCTGAATAACTATTTTCACCCCCTTCAAAAGTATTTGCCAAATTTGAATCCACCTGCTGATCGTTCCAACTTTTTTTCCTTGTCTGATCGATCATGCTATGATAGGCTGTTGTGAACAGGTAGGATTTACTTTTTGCATAATCCACATCTTTCCGTTTCAACCACAGTTTCAAAAATGATTCCTGAACGAGGTCACGTGCCAATTCCACATTCCTGATATTCTTCAAAAGGAAACGGTAAATCCCATCGGAGAATTCATCCACACAGTGGTTGTATTCGCGTATTGTCATGAAGTGGTAAAAATGTTGCTTATAACCTTAGGACGTAATAAGGGTGCTATTTGTTACAAAACAAACAAAAAACTTGATAGGGAAAAGGATTTTTAATCATTCAACCGCAATACCACTAGAAATGCCGATTGCGGTACTTCCACATTGCCCACCTGGCGCATGCGTTTCTTGCCTTTTTTCTGCTTTTCCAGCAGTTTACGTTTACGGGTAATATCTCCGCCGTAACATTTGGCTGTTACATCTTTTCTCACGGCTTTTACGGTTTCGCGGGCAATGATCTTGGCACCAATAGCCGCCTGGATGGCAATATCAAATTGCTGGCGTGGAATGAGTTCCTTAAGCTTTTCACATATTCTTCTTCCAAAATCATAGGCATTATCATGGTGAATAAGCGTAGAAAGGGCATCTACGGATTCGCCATTTAGAAGGATATCCAGTTTAACAAGCTTCGCGGGTTTATATCCGGTAATATGATAATCGAATGATGCATATCCTTTGGAAATAGATTTCAGCTTGTCGTAAAAATCAAAAACAATTTCACCGAGGGGCATTTCCATACTCAGTTCAACACGGTCAGTTGTGAGATACACCTGGTTTTTAAGTTCGCCCCGCTTGTCGAGACACAATTTCATAATAGGGCCTATATAATCAGAACGCGTAATAATCTGCGCTTTAATATAGGGCTCTTCAATATGCTCAATATATTTCTGTTCAGGTAAACCTGATGGATTATGAACTTCTATCCGCTCCTTTTTATTTGTAACTACCTGGTATGAAACGTTAGGAACCGTGGTGATCACATTCATATCAAATTCACGGTCGAGGCGTTCCTGGATAATTTCCATGTGCAGCATACCTAGGAAACCACACCTGAAACCAAATCCCAATGCCGCCGACGATTCAGGCTCCCAGGTAAGGGAAGCATCATTTAATTGCAGCTTTTCCATGGAAGTCCGTAGTTCTTCATATTCATCCGGGTCAATGGGATAAATACCGGCAAATACCATGGGTTTCACATTTTCAAAGCCTTCAATTGATTTAGCACATGGCCTTTCCACATGGGTGATAGTATCCCCTACTTTTACTTCCCTTGATGTTTTAATACCTGAAATGATATATCCTACATCACCTGTCCGCAACACCTGCCGTGGCTCCTGATTCAGCCGCAACACACCAATTTCATTGGCTTCGTATTCCTTTTTAGTGTTTACGAATTTTACGAGGTCTCCTTTACGTATCTCCCCGCTAAACACCCTAAAATAAGCGATAATGCCCCTGAAAGAGTTAAACACCGAGTCGAATATCAGGGCTTGCAGTGGCGCATCAGGGTCGCCTTTGGGAGCGGGTACCTTGTGAATGATATGTTCCAGTATCGTGTCCACACCATAACCGGTTTTTCCGCTTGCTTCTATAATATCTTCGTAATCGCAACCCAGCAAGTCCACAATCTGGTCCTTCACCTCTTCGGGCATGGCATTATCCAGGTCCATTTTATTCAAAACCGGAATGATTTCAAGGTCGTGCTCAATGGCCAGGTACAAATTGGAAATGGTTTGCGCCTGTATGCCTTGTGTGGCATCAATGATCAACAAAGCCCCTTCGCAGGCTGCGATGGAACGCGAAACTTCATACGAAAAATCAACGTGGCCCGGGGTGTCAATCAGGTTAAATACATATTTTTTGCCTTCATATGTATAATCCATCTGGATGGCATGGCTTTTAATAGTGATCCCACGTTCGCGTTCCAACTCCATATTATCCAGCACCTGCTCCTGACGGTCCCTATCAGTCACCGTTCCTGTCAGCTCCAATAACCTGTCGGCCAGGGTACTCTTACCGTGGTCGATATGTGCTATGATACAGAAGTTCCTGATATTTTCCATGCGCGCAAAAATACGATTTATTTTATGATTTTTGACGTCCCCTTTAAAAGGTTCATCTTGCTGATTTTCAGCAATATTTTAGTTTTTATGAATGATATGGTGGAGTTTATCAGTTGCCTCTTCCCAGCTGTAATGTTCTTTTACGAATGCAAAGCCGTTTTCCGCTATTTTCCTGTAAAGCACCTCATCGTTTAGTAAATTCAGAATTTGTGTAGCTAATGTGGGCGCATCCTTTCCAATCAGAATGCTTTCGCCATCCACTGCCTGCAAAGCATCATTTGCAAGAGGTGTTGTGATCGATGGCACTTTCATTGACATGGCTTCGAGTAATTTATTCTGCAAGCCAGTACCTATTTGCATGGGCGCAATAAAAACCTTCGCCCCTGCATACGAATCGCGGATATCGTCCAGCCATCCGGTTACCGTTACATTTTCCGATTTTAAAGAAGTAACCCGCTTATCAGGTGTTGCACCGGCGATCATCACCTTTGCACCAGGCATTTTTTTCCAAACCAGCGGCATGATCTGATTTACCAGAAATTCAGCTGCATCCACATTCGGTGGGTAGGCCATATTTCCAGTAAATACCAGATCCGCTTTTTTTTCTGTATCCACCGGTGCAAAAAAATCATGATCCACGCCATTGGGTATGACATGAATTTTATTTCTTTCGGAATGAGGTATGAGATCACGATCAGGTATAGATATGATGGTCTTATGGTCGAATAAGCTGAATATGTCCGACTCGTATTTCCGAAGCCGTTTATATTCCAGTTTAAAAACCGGTTTTGTATAAAAAGGCGCTTTCTCCATTCTTCTTTTTACCCCGTAGGAAAAAACATCTTGGTAATCGATGGTTTTGGGAATGGTGTCATGTTTTATATACTCGGCAGTACGAAGTAACTGGCAATAAATATGGTCAGGTTTGTACGTTTGGATGAGCTTGTTTATTTTGCGGGCCGCCTTATAACTATAAAAATAACCTACCTGCAGCGGGAGGCCTTTAAAAAACGCAAGAAAAATGTTCCAGAGCCGACCTGCAAGGGGAATATCGATAAAATTGATGGATCGGCAATAAGGCTGTAGTGCACTAAACGCGTCGGGTTTGTTTAGTTTCCTGTCAGGATTGAGGGCGCAAAGTACGATCTCATTCTTTTTCGACAATTGCACCACCTGGTGAAAAGCCCTGAGTTTATCTCCCTTCTCAAGGGGATATGGCACACGTGAAAGTAGAACAAATAACCTCATTGCAATTAAACAAAATGCAAAATTAAAAATTAAACAATCGTTTGCATGGCTATTTTAAAACTTCCTGGTAAAAATTGACCATCTGTTCAATAAGCAGTTTATTATTATGTTGTTGCAGGATAAGATTTCTGGCGTTTTCCCCGATCTCTTTCGATCTCTCGGGGTCGGTATATAACCATTTGACCGCTTCCAGAAATGCAGGCGCGTCATCAGCGATCATGATATTTTCTCCGTTTGTATAATTTATGCCTTCAGCACCAATGGTGGTTGAGATAACGGCCCGTGCCTGTGCCATGCTCTCAATGATTTTAATACGGATGCCACTACCGGAAAATAGAGGAGCTACTGAAATGGACTTTGATTTGATGAACGCATATGCATCCGGCACTTCACCAACAACCTCCACGTTTTTAAGTCTTAGTTGATAAACCCAATC
>JAZBOW010000286.1:0-3617 GCA_036351335.1 Bacteroidales bacterium
AGAATCTGATCCGCTGGGTGAAGAAGATGACAGCCCAGTACCACTGATTGTTCATCGTTACCCCGATAGGGCATTGTTCCTTGTAACTGATTTTTGTTCGGCATATTGCCGCTATTGTACACGTTCACACATGGTGTCGAAGAAAAAACATGCTGGGTCAAAACTGATCGATGGCGCCATAGCCTATATTGCAAGCCATACAGAGATCAGGGATGTGATCATTTCAGGTGGTGATCCATTAACGCAATCCGACGAAAGACTAGAATATATTCTGTCGAATTTGCGGGCCATTCCCCATTTAGAAATCATTCGGATTGGAACCAAAGTACCTGCTGTATTGCCTATGAGAATCACGGAAAAACTAACGGGCATTTTAAAGAAATATCACCCGTTACTGATGAGTCTCCATTTTACCCATCCTGATGAGATGACCCCGGAAACAATGGAGGCATGCACCAGGTTGGCAGATGCCGGCATCCCACTGGGCAGCCAAACGGTATTGCTCAAAGGAATTAATGACCATGTTGAAGTGTATAAAAAGCTGACACATCAACTGCTTAAAGTAAGGGTAAGGCCATATTATTTGTATCAATGCGACCCGATACCCGGTTCATCTCATTTCCGTACACCGGTTGAAACCGGTCTCGATCTGATCAGAAATTTAAGGGGTTTTACTTCTGGTTACGCCATTCCGCATTATGTAATTGATGCTCCCGGTGGCGGTGGCAAAATACCCATATTACCCGAATATGTTACCGGTCGAAATGATAAAGGTCTACTGTTAAGGAACTATGAGGGAAAAGAATATGTATACCCGGATCATGGGGAAGGAATTTCAGGGATATCTCTTGATAAATTCAATCATGATGTATATTAGTTATGTTTCACACAAACAAGTAGATCCTGAAATCAGATGTTTCGTATCAGAAGAATTTTAAACGACCGGTCGGAGGCCGACCGGAGCGCCATACAACAATCGAGGGAAATACTCGAAAGCCAGTTTCCGGACATTGACAAAGCCAAGATCGACCTGATCCCACATCAGTTGCGTGATTCACTGAAATACAAGCTACAAACATCACTTTATGTAGCTGAAACCCGGACGGGTACTGTTCAGGGATTTGCCCTGCTCATGTATGCGCCCGATCTGAATTTTACTTACCTCGATTTTATCGCAACGAAAAGAAATACCAGTCCAACTGGTATTGGAAGTGCCTTATATCAGCGATTAAGAGAAGAGTCGCAACATTTGGGTGTTAAAGGATTTTTTTTTGAATGTCTTCCTGACGATCCAAAACTTTGCCGCGATAAAAATTTACTGGAGCAAAATAAAGCAAGGCTGAAGTTTTATGAAAGATTTGGCGCTTTTCCGCTTATAAATTCGCAATACGAAACCTCTGTAGAATCTGATGATGATTGTCCCCCTTACCTTGTTTGCGATTTCCTTGGAAAAGAGGGAACTGCTGATAAGATCTATGTTCAAGGAGTTATCCGGGCCATACTTGAACGAAAATATGGAAATTATTGTCCGGCAAAATATGTCAAAAAGGTGGTTGATTCTGTAATTGATGACCCGGTGATATTGAGAAAGCCAAAATACGTACGGGCCAGAGCCAAGAATGTTGAAGCTTTAGATACAGAAGGTGTTAAAAACAAGATATTTCTTGTTGTAAATGACCAGCATGCCATACACCATGTACAGGACAGGGGCTATGTTGAATCACCTGTCAGGATCAATTCCATAATGAAGGAAATTGAACCGACTGGCATGTTTGTGCAAAAAACACCGGAGAAATATTCAGAGAAGCATATTGCAGGTATTCACGATAAAGGATATCTGAAATATTTCAAGCGGGTTTGCGAAACCCTTCCGCCCGGGAAATCAATTTATCCATATGTATTCCCCATAAGGAATGCCTCACGTCCACCTGTAGATGATTCGGTATTGGCGGGTTATTATTGTATTGATACATTTACACCTCTCAACCTGAATGCTTACAAGGCAGCAAAACGAGCAGTTGACTGCGCGCTAACCTGTGCCGACAGCCTGCTGGAAGGCTATAAAATTGCCTATGCATTGGTGCGTCCTCCGGGGCATCATGCCGAAACCCGGGTGTTTGGAGGATTTTGTTACTTTAACTCAAATGCCATTGCGGCCAATTATCTTTCACGATACGGCAGGGTGGCTATTCTCGATATTGATTATCATCATGGTAACGGACAACAGGAAATTTTCTATGAGCGCAATGATGTATTAACCCTTTCAATCCATGGACATCCATCATTTGCTTATCCCTATTTCAGCGGTTATGCTGATGAAAAAGGGGCTAAAACAGGTGAAGGGTTCAATTTGAACATACCACTCAAAGAAAAATTAAGCGGCGAAGAGTATAGAACTGCACTTGCACGTGCGTTGAACGCAATTAAAAAATTTTCACCGGATTACCTTGTTATTGCCCTGGGCCTCGACACTGCAAAAGATGATCCTACAGGTACCTGGAACCTGCTGGCGAATGATTTTATGGAAAATGGCCGATTGATAGGACGATTGGGTATACCAATACTCGTTGTGCAGGAGGGTGGTTATCGTAATAGGGTATTGGGTATTAATGCAAAGAATTTTTTTAAAGGATTACACGCTGAAATGTACAAAAAATGATAAAAATAGGGTTTACGTATGATTTGCGGTCAGCTTATCTGGCCATGGGATATTCGGAAGAAGAAACTGCTGAGTTTGACCGGGAGAGTACCGTTGATGCTATCGAATCAACGCTCAACCAACTCGGCTACGAAACTGACAGAATCGGCCACATAAAACAATTGGTTGAAAGGTTGCAAAATGGTGATCGCTGGGATTTGGTATTCAATATTTGTGAAGGAATGTACGGCATTGCCCGCGAAGCGCAGGTGCCTGCTTTGCTGGAAGCGTATAACATACCATGCGTTTTTTCTTCACCTTTGGTAATGGCTCTTACACTGGACAAAGGAATGACCAAACGGATAATCAGGGATGCTGGTATTTCCACACCTGAATTTTTCGTGGTAACAAGTCCCAATGACATTGACAATGTCGATTTGCCATTTCCGCTTTTTGTAAAGCCGGTTGCTGAAGGAACAGGGAAAGGTATCGATGAAAAATCCATAGTTCAGAACAAGACAGCGCTGGCATCAGTGTGCCGGGATCTGTTAACGAACTATAAACAGCCTGCTCTTGTTGAAACATTTTTAAGCGGGCGGGAATTTACCGTGGGAATTACCGGTACCGGTGAAAATGCGAAGGCGGTCGGATGCATGGAAATCGTCCTTAAGGAGCATGCTGAAAAGGGTGTTTATTCCTATGTAAACAAGGAAGAATGCGAAGAACTGATTGAATATGTGATTACCACCGGAGTTGATAAGGAAAAATGTGAAAAGCTGGCGCTGGAAGCATACCTGGCGCTACACTGTGAAGACGGAGGCAGGGTGGACATCAGGTATGATCATGAAGGGAATCCCCATTTTTTAGAAGTAAACCCACTTCCCGGCATGCACCCGGAACATTCCGATTTGCCGATTCTGTGCACCCTAAATGGGATTGCATATCCTGAATTGATGAAAATGATCATGGATTCGGCTAT
>JAZBOW010000287.1:0-3056 GCA_036351335.1 Bacteroidales bacterium
AAAGTAAATAATTGTAAACGAAAGTAAATGCTTACAAATGAAAAACAAAACAGGCTTCGTGTTATTTGCTCACAATCTCATACGTGTCTTTCGCAATCATCATTTCCTCGTCTGTGGGAACAACGATCACTTTCACCTTTGAATCATCTGAAGAAAGGATGACCTCTTCCCCTTTCACATCAAGATTTTTTGAGTTTAATTGAATGCCCAGGAAATCCAGCCCCGATACTATTCTTTTTCTTGTTTCAGGATCCCGTTCACCGATACCTCCCGCAAAAACAATAATGTCTACCCCGCCCATGGCGGCCGCATAAGCACCTATGTATTTTTTTGCCCGGTAAGCGAACATTTCCAGGGCCAGTTGGGCGCGGTGGTTGCCCTCGTTGGCAGCATTTTCAATATCGCGCATATCGGATGACACCCCCGAAATTCCAAGCATGCCCGAATTTTTATTCAAGAGGTTGCTGGTTTCCTTAATGCTGGTTTCTTCTTTTTCGGCCATATACAGCAAGGCACCCGGGTCGATATCGCCGGTGCGTGTGCCCATGATCAGGCCCTCGGCAGGGGTCATCCCCATGGATGTGTCGAAGGATTTTCCATTTTTAATAGCCGCCATTGACGAACCATTGCCGAGGTGGCAGGTAATGATCTTTTGGTCTTTAATATCAACACCAAGAATGTCGCAGGCCCGCTGTGAAACATATTGATGGCTGGTGCCATGGAATCCGTAGCGGCGCACCTTGTATTTTTCGTAGAGTATGAAAGGGATGGCATACAAATACACATGCTCGGGCATGGTTTGGTGAAAGGCTGTATCAAAAACACCCACCTGCGGTGTTTCGGGCAGTAGGTTTTGCATGGTATAAATGCCTGCCAGGTTAGGCGGATTGTGCAGGGGTGCCAGTTCTACACATTCTTCCAGGGCTGCAATCACTTCTTTGGTGATGGGCACGCTGCCACTAAAGGCTTCGCCACCATGCACCACCCTGTGGCCTATGGCACTGATCTCTTCCAATGATTTCAGGCTGCCGTTTTCAGGGCTTACCAGGATACGCAACACTTTTTCGATGCCTTTCTGGTGATCAGGAATGGACATCTCCATTTTCAGGTCAGCGCCTGCTTCATTTTTATGTTTGATCACGCTGTCTTTCAGACCTACTTTTTCAACCAACCCTTTGGCAATAACTTTGTTTTCGGGCATTTCTACCAGTTGATACTTGATGGATGAACTGCCACAGTTTAATATAATGATCTTCATGTTCAAATTTTAATTTAGTTCTTTAACTACGGATACGTTTGAATCTTCATAATGTATCGTGAACCCCAATTTTTTAAATACGGTGATCATGCCTTTATTATCTTTAGTAGTTTCGGCATACAACTTTTTCACGCCCGCATTTCTGGCTATTTCTTCGCAATATTCTGTCAACTTGAGGCCCAACTCTTTATGCTGCCATTCGTCAGTAACCAGTACGGCATACTCGGCAGTCTCTACGTCGGGATCAGAGATCAACCTGCCCACACCTATTAACCGCTTGCGACTGTCCTGTTCTACTTCAGCTACTATACCCATTTCGCGGTCGTAGTCGATATAACAGAATTGTGTGGCTACTTCATGCGAGTTAAAATGGAAATCGTAACGGAATCTCGAATAAATGGATTCTTTCGAACAACTGGCCAGCATTTCAAGCCACAGCGGCTCGTCTTCGGGTTTGATGGGTCTTAAAGTTACAGGAGTACCATCACGCAATACTTCTTTTTTGATCAGCCGTTCGGGATAAGGACGCAATACCAGGTGCGAATACTCGGGCAAATTCTTGCCCAGCACCTCCTGGTCCACAACAATACGGGCATCAAGCGCGATCACGTCTTCGGTAGTCACGATCAGCGGGTTGATATCCAGTTCTTCAATTTCCGGGTAATCGGCAGCCAGGTATGACAAACGGATGAGAACTTCAATTAATTTCTGAATATTTTTGGGTTTGCTGCCGCGATAACCTTCCAACAATGGGAATACTTTGAGGGATTTGAGCATGTGCAATGCCAGCCTGTCGTTTAAAGGTGGGAATTCAAGCCTTCGGTCTTTAAAAAGTTCGGCTTTTGTACCGCCCATACCCACCAGGATCACCGTGCCGAAAACGGAGTCTTTTTTAATGCCGAGGATCATCTCCACGCCATCGGCGGTATTTACCATTTTTTGAACTGTGATGCCATCAATCCTGGCATCCGGTGCTCTTTTTGCTACTGTTTTCTGTATGTCGTGATAAGCAGCCCTTAAACCTTCTTCCGAATGGATATCCAATGCCACACCACCCACATCGGTTTTATGAAAAATGTCGGGTGATTGAACTTTCAGCACGACCGGATATCCTTTTTTTTCGGCTATTTTAATAGCTTCATCTTCATTTTTGCTTAACTCCGGGTGTGTCGATTCAATTCCATAGTCATTGATCAGGAGCTTCGAATCGTCTTCGTTTAATACTTTCGCTTTTGGAAAAACTTCTGTAATGTATTTTTCCCTTAATTTTTTACGGTCGTAAGAAAATGAAACGGGCACTTCCTTGGGGGTCTCGTATAAGAGATCCAGGTTGCGCGAATATTTCGAAAGTGTCATAAAGGCACTAATGGCCTGTTCGGGGGTCGTATATACGGCAATCCCTGCTTCTGTGAACACTTCCACGCCACCACGCATGCTTACGCCGCCCAGCCATGCCGCCATAATGAGTTTGGATGTTGTAGCCGACAATTGAGCAACGGCTTTTGCCGTTCCGGTTGGGTCGGTCATGGCCTGGGGGGTCAGTATCACCAGGATGGCATCCACGTTGTTATCATCAAGCACAATTTCAGTGGCTTTGGCAAATCTTTCGGGCGTGGCATCTCCCAGCACATCTACCGGGTTGCCATGCGACCAGTATGAGGGGAGTAATTCATCCAATTTCTGAATGGTCTGATCTTCCAGTTTCACCAACTTGCCACCCAATGAGATGAGGGTGTCGGTTGCCATCACGCCGGGTCCGCCGGCATTGGTTACGATGGCAAGTCGCGAGCCTCTGGGC
>JAZBOW010000288.1:0-7325 GCA_036351335.1 Bacteroidales bacterium
AAAATTTACGGCTTATATTTTACTAACAACGATATTGATTTTAACGTCCTGCAAGCAACGGCAGGAAGTGATTACAGTGTTTCATGCCGGAAGCCTGTCAGTGCCTTTGCTAGACATCGCGAAAGCATATGAATCTACCCATCCAGACGTAAAAATCCAGCTTGAAGGTGCAGGTAGTTTAACCTGTATCAGAAAGATTACTGAACTAAATAAAGCCTGCGATGTACTTGCCGTGGCTGATTACGCGCTGATCGACCAACTGATGATCCCGGAATACACCTCGTTCAACGTCCTGTTCGCGGGCAATGAGCTGGCTATCGGGTACTTGCCCGGATCAAAATGGGAAACGCAACTTACAACAGATAACTGGCATGAAATTCTGTTGGAAGATGATCTTCACTATGGCCGCTCAAACCCCAATCATGATCCTTCCGGTTACCGCACGGAAATACTTGCCGGCCTGGCTGAAGAAAAACTGCAATTACCCGGTTTTCGGAAAAACTTATTGAGCAAAGATCAAAAGTTTATTCGCCCTAAAGGAACGGAATTGCTTCCCTTGCTGGAAACTGGGGCGATAGATTTCGTGATTCATTACCGCTCGGTTTTAACGCAACATAAGCTGGGCATGTTGCTGCTTGCCGACAGCCTGAACCTGAGCAATCCTGAACATGATACTTGGTATGCTTCGGTGTGTACGGAGGTGGATGGCACTAGCCGCCTGGAGCGTATCACAAAATGCGGGGAAGCGATGGTGTATGGCATTTGCCTTCCGCATAATGGGAACAATCCTGCCGGAGCCAAACAGTTTCTGCAATTTGTACTCACCAGAGGGAAGGAAATATTGGAACATAATGGCCAACCTTCCATAAAGCCTGTTTTGTCACCAAAATCAATCATAGAACCCAATTGGTATTCAACCTTAACCCAATAATTATATGAAAAAATCTTACACTTTTATTTTAGCAATTTTTGTAATTGCGATCACGTATGCATGTACTCAAAAAAAAGCATCTGAAAGTGCTCAGAATCTTTCAAATGTTGCTGACACCAATGATGCTACCAACGATTTTTATGATAATGAAAACACCCATTTTCTTCCGTTGGAAAAAATAATAGTTGATGGCGAAACAAATGGCCAAATCGAGATCGATCTCACCAATTTACCACTTCATTCCGTGATTGTAAAGGAAACCGCCTGGACTGCTGATAGCAATAAATTTATTGGTGCCTACCGCTACAATGGTTCATCACTTTATGATATATTGAATCAGGTTCCTTTGTTAAAGAAAAATGCAGAACAGTTTAACCCGATCATTGATGCCTATGTGGAGATCCGCAATAATTCCGGAGAAAAAGTGGTGTTTAGCTGGGGCGAGATCTTCTACCCCATCCACCGTCATGAAATTATTATTGCTACGCAGGTAATGCAAATTGTGCCGAGTAAAACAAAAGAATATTGGGCGCTTCCCAATGATGCCCGCATTGTTGCAGCTGCAGACCTGATTACTGAAAGAAACATCAGCAACCCTGCAAAAATCACCATTCGCTCATTGGATAAACAGTTTGAAGTGATTCGAGAACTTGACCCTATGTTTTCTGAGAGCGTTGGCATATTTAATAATGAAAAAGAAGTGGCCCGTATTTCAGAAATGCCCGAAGGCCCCATGGTAAACTATCCCAATATATTTTATGGTCGAGGACGCGGCATTCATGCGGTAACGCCGTTTACAGGCACCCTGCTTAACAGCCAGTTAATAGAATATTTCACCTTAAACCGTGAAGCATTGAGAACAGGTATGTTTACCATATCCGCTGCTGATGGCTATCGAGCCGCTTTTACTTATAGCGAATTGATGAATCGAAATGACCAGTCAGAAGTATTATTGATTGATAAAGGTGATAGTGATGGCGGGCGTTTTATTATCTATCCTTCCGCTGACTTTTTTTCTGACAGGGCTATAAAATCAATCAATGGTATCTGGTACAATGAGCTATAAAAAATGATGACCAACAGGTTAAATATTTTCACGGTACTGCTAATGCTGACGGGTTCGCTTGTATTACTTTTTGTGATCGCTCCTTTGTTAGGGATGTTTATTCATACCAGTGGCAGCAGCATAGTAGAAACTATCAAAGATACTGAGGTAACCCACAGCATTTTACTCACCCTGGGAAGCGCTATGGCAGCAACATTCATATTTAGCCTGGGAATTATTCCGCTTGCCTGGCTGATGGCACGCCATACATTTCGTGGCAAACGTCTTATCCAGGGTATTATCGATCTTCCGGTTGTCATCCCACATAGTGCGGCTGGTATCGCATTACTTGGGGTGGTTTCAGAAAACGCGGTCTTCGGAAAAGCGGCCGCCGGACTGGGGTTTAGTTTTATTGGTACCGTGGGGGGTGTGATTCTAGCCATGGCATTTGTGAGCCTGCCATTTCTTTATAACGCGGCCCGCGACAGCTTTGAGTCAATGGATCGCCGCTTGGAATATGCTGCCATGAACCTGGGTGCTTCGCCAGCACGAACATTCTTCACAATTTCATTACCACTGGCAAAAAATGGAATTATTTCTGGGATGATCATGATGTTTGCACGGGGGATGAGCGAATTTGGTGCTATCGTGATTATTGCCTACTACCCCATGGTTACACCTGTCATGATCTATGACCGTTTCGCTTCTTTCGGGCTGGAAGCCTCAAGGCCTATTGCGTTGCTGTTTATTTGTATCGCCCTGGTAGTTTTTATCATCATCCGTCTTTTTACTCGAAAAAGCTATGTTAGAAGTTAAAGATGTCACCATAAAAGCAGGAACTTTCAAGGTGAAATCTGCATCTTTCCATATCCGGTATGGGGAATATTATTTCCTGCTCGGGGAGAGTGGATCCGGCAAATCATTAATCCTTGAAGCTATTAGTGGTATCAGGAATATACAGGAAGGTCAGATTATAGCCGGAGGTAATGATATTACAAATCAGGCATTGAATAAGCGCAATGTAGGTATCGTCTTCCAGAATCTCGCCTTGTTTCCGCATAAAAAAGTATACGATAACATCGCGTTTTCTTTAAATTGCAGGAAGGCTGGTCTGAAAGAAACAACTTACAAAGTGCATCAGATAGCGGAAAGCCTTGGCATCTCGCAATTGCTTAAACGTTATCCGGGAACATTAAGCGGGGGTGAACACCAACGGGTGGCACTTGCACGAACCTTGGTTATGGAACCCGCGGTTTTGCTTCTTGATGAACCCTTGTCATCGCTTGATATTTTGTTGAAGGAAGAAATGGTGGCTTTATTAAAAGATATCCATCAGCAGGGTCAAACAATTTTGCATGTAACGCACGATTACCAAGAGGTTGCTCAACTGGCTGATAAAATTTCTATAATTGAAAATGGTCAAATTGTACAAAGCGGTACTCCTTCGGAAATTTCAAAAGCACCTTATAATATTCTGGCACAGCGGATCAGTAGCTCATTTGCAGATTAGAAATTTGACATATAAAAACGGCTGATTATCAACAAAAAAACCGGCTCTGAAATAATTCAAAGCCGGTTAGGAATGTATAAATAATTCAACAATAAAGCTGTGGTTTTCTAATTCACGGTTGCGATCTTTACGGTCATGGTAAAATCATCATAGATCATTTTGTCTCCCAAATTTTCGAAGAAAGAGCCAGATCCGTATCGGACGTCATATTTGGAACGGTCAATAACGATTTCCGCCATAAACCAATTACCATCCTTCTGGGCTTCAAATTCAATTGGATGGGTTATGTCTTTTATGGTTAAATGTGCTTTTACTTTCGCTTTATTGTCAGTAAATTTCTCGCTGCCTTTTAATTCGAGTTTGGCAGTCGGGAATTTCTCCACGCCAAAAAAGTCATCCGACTTCAGGTGATTCACTAATTTGGCATTGTATTGCGCATCTTCCAGGTCGGTATTGGTGATGGTGCTCATATCTATTACAAATGCACCACCAGTTAATTTATTGTTGTCCCAATGCAACCAGCCTTCTTTTAGGTCAATATGGCCGAAATGTTCACCAGTCACTTTTTCGCCATGCCACTTAAGGCTCGACTTTTCTGAGTCTATTTTCATCTTCTGTGCAAATACACTCACACTCAGGAGTATCATTGCTGTGGCTAAAATCGTTTTTATAGTTTTCATGTTTTTACGTATTATTTGTGTTATACAATTTCTAGTTTGACGTAAACAGCTATTTTTTCTTACAGTAGTTAGTCAATAATCATAAAACAATTAAATATTGATTTGGTTTAATCCGCAGTATTAAAAAAAGCAACAATTGATATAAATCAATTAAATTGAAAATTCCGCTTTTCACCGACAAAATCATTTCACTCATCGAAAAGGTCTTGGCGATTGCTCAGATCACCTATAATTTAGCACTCAGAAACAAATCAAAAAAACTATAAAAATGAAAACACTACTACAATTAGCAGCCCTCGCAACCTTCATCGTTGCATTAAGTTTTAGCATGAATGCTACTACATTTAACTTTGACCCGATAAATGACATCCCATTTAATACTGAAGAAATAGCTGCTGAATATTTATACAAACAAGCAGTTGCAGTTCAATTTGAATTTGAAGAGGAAAAATATATTGATGATATTCCTTTTAATACGGAATGCATTGTAGCAAACTGCCTCTATCATGAAGCATTGAAAGTGAATTTTGAACTTAAAGAAGAGTCATATATCGACGATATTCCTTTTGATACGGAAAAAACAGCTATGAAAAGTAAGTATGAAAGGGCTCTGAATGAAAAATTCGTTTTAACTGATGAGCCTTATGTCGATGATATTCCTCTTAAGCTAATGAATCTGAGAACTCAATCAATCGAATTAATATCAAATGAATTAAATACGCTATTTGCAAGGGTAAAATAGCATGGAATTAAAGGTTGATTTTAGTTTGTTTTCTGAAAATTAACGGATTGGCACTGCTGATCCGTTAATGCATTACCTGCAAAATACAAGGAATTAAAAAAAAGGGACAGAAAGGTCTCCAAACCTTCTGGCCCTTTTTATACAGAGCAAGCAGCTCACCAATGTATTTCTTAGAGAGGAAATGGTGTGCAGGTTTATACTGCACTTCAATTCATAAAGTTTCAAATAGCTTGTGTTTTTGTCCGCAATTTCAATAAACGTGCCAGCTCTTATATGTTAAATAAATCCTAAATTATTGAAAATGATTGTGTTTTAAAATATATCTAGTCATTTTTGCGTAAAACTAACCTCACAAACACCAATGAAACTAACTGTATTTTTAACGTGTACTATTTTACTAACATTTTCACTACATGCGCAGGAAAATGAAACATATCGAATTCCACTAATTGGAGAAAAAGCGCCATCCTTTACAGGACAGTCTACTGAAGGAACCATTCATTTTCCAGATGATTATTTTGGTCATTGGAAAATTTTATTCAGCCATCCGGCTGACTTTACTCCGGTATGCAGTACCGAAATTTTAGAGTTAGCAGAAATTCAGGATGATTTTAGTAAATTAGATACAAAATTAGTCGTGATGTCGACAGATGGGTTAAACAGCCATATTGAATGGGTTCGGTCGCTGCATGGTATCAAACGGTATGATCGTGAATCGATCACCATTGAATTTCCGCTGGTATCAGACCCTGATCTGGAAATTTCCAAAAAATACGGAATGCTACACCCAACTTACAGCACCACAAGAGATGTAAGGGGCGTATTCATTATTGATCCGGAGGATAAGATTTGCGCCACCTTCTTTTATCCAGCTTCAACCGGGAGAAATATGGAAGAGATTAAACGTGTTTTAATTGCATTACAAACGTCAGCAAAAAGGAATGTGCTAACTCCTGCTAATTGGCAGCCTGGTGATGATGTGCTTATTGACAGTCCTGAATCCATTGAGGCAGCAGAGAAATTAGCAGCCAAAAATAACCCGGATTTATATTCGCTTGAATGGTATCTGTGGTTTAAAAAAAGTAAATAAACAACCCAAATAATACTAAACCCGGCGTCCTCACTCTTTATATTTACAAAACGGGTCTGCGACTTAATATTGTTTGTGCACAATCATTTCAAGATAACCTGCAAATAAATCAAATACGAATTAAAGTTGCAACTTCAAATCATCCTGAAATTGTTTTATCAAAAATGAATAATGTAAGAGAAAATTACGAGGACTTTCGTTTGATTAAAATAAAAACCCTGCCGGAAAAAATAATTCTTATTAACCTATAAACCCAACTGAAAGGTGTGTCCGACAGGGCCTTTTAAGTGAAATTTGTTAGACAAATGTAGTAAAAAACAATCTTAATGTCAAGCAGTTAATCATATTTTAATTTAAATACTGCCAATTGCATGTATTTATACAGCAACACCTGGACAAATTCGATAATGATCCCATCTAGCAGATCGTTCTGATAATTAGTCAAATAACTGTTAATTTAAAGCAAGCAAGGTGCTTGTAATGAAACTATTTCGTAATTGTTCCCATATTTTAATCTTAGAATCGTATTGATAGGCACCTCATACATTTTAACAAATTCAAAAAATGGCAATCCTAATGATTCTGGAATAGTCATCAATCGTAAAAAGGGAGTTTGCACAGTTTTATGTTGAATTGTTGACGCTAGTTACGATTATCACCAGCATACTCGTATCTTTGCAAAAGAAGCATTGAATACATGGACATTTATAAACTTAAAGTGGGAAGAACTATAACTATTATTCTCAATCTGCTTGCAATTCACTTTTCTGTATTTTCCCAGCAGACGCTAAACAAATCTATTATACATGATGGCATACAGCGGGAGTACATTCTTTATGTACCAGCAACTTATAACGGAAATTCGGCTACGTCCATCGTATTAAACTTTCATGGATATGGAAGCAGTGCCGCACAGCAAATGTGGTATGGCGACTTCAGACCGATTGCCGATACCGCCGATTTTCTAATCGTGCACCCGCAAGGATCCTTATTTAATGGCATTTCACACTGGAATGTAGGCGGCTGGACAATTGGAAGCACTGTAGATGACATTGGTTTTGTAGAGGCTTTGATCGATTCAGTTGGAGCTGATTACAATATTGATTCCACGCGGATATATGCGACTGGTATGTCCAACGGTGGTTTTATGAGCTTTCTGTTAGCAAGCCAGTTAAGTGAAAAAATTGCGGCTATTGCATCCGTAGCTGGATCTATGACCCCAGAAACATATAACAATAGCAATCCTTCTCACCCAACGCCCATATTACAATTTCATGGTACGGCAGACGGCGTGGTTCCTTATAATGGCGCCATTTGGACATTGTCA
>JAZBOW010000289.1:0-3369 GCA_036351335.1 Bacteroidales bacterium
CATTAATGTGTAAATTCATATGATTGACATACCATTTGATTTTCTCTAGGGATTCACATGGCCAGAGAGCAACATCTCCATCGGTTTCTGTAAGATGAATCACCCAGAACATTTTACTTCAAATAGTCAACTGTTGTTGATACTTGCATACCACGGGCAACCATTTTCTTTACGAAGTCTTTACCCATATCTTCACAACCACCAACATCGGATGTTGCATCTTCCAGAAGAACCATCTTTTTGATGTTTTCTTCCCCGAAGTTATCTGCAATATCAGTTACGGTATTGGCCAGACAATGTGATCTCGCCTCACCGGCCAGAAGAATAACGTCCGATTTTTCAAGTGTTTCAATCAATCCCCAATTCAACTGGGTGCTTGGATCTTCCGGGTCAGGGACGTCCGCCTGAACTGCACTGTAATGTTCACTCCAAAAGTTTGACCCCTTGGTTACCTTATCAACCATGGCGAATTCATTTTCCCAGTCCAGCAATGCCTCAAATAGTTCGGGTACGATTGTGGCACCGATACTTCCGATCAAACAATGCGGAGGCCATATACATAAGGGATATCGTCCGTTTGCTGCCAATGCTTTCACATATTCAGTTGCCCGAGCTTGATGGGGCGGGTAGGTTGTCCGATACAATCCATTATCAATATCCTCAACAGTGATAATAGTTGGAAGCCCATTTTCGAATGGAATGGGATGTGTTCCATCTGATTTCAACCAGAAAATCGGGTGAGCGATATCAACCAGGTGATGACTGTCAAGTGTGACATGAATATCATCAATTTTCTTTTTGAGTCTGGTAACCATTTTTGCCAACCTGGGCATGTCTTCTTCTGCACCAGGAACAAATAGTGAACCATTTGGATTACAAAAATCATACTGTGGGTCAATGATCAACAATTCAATCTGCATTTTTTTACTCCTTTTGTTTTATCATGCAATTAACTTAAAAGTATTCCATGATTATGTTAATGAATCTGCTTCCGAATTAAATGCTCTCAAAACGTGTTCAAGATTATAGTCGACTCCTGTTATAGCGAGTACTTTATTTTTTAATTCTTTCATTTTTGGATCTTTGGCTTTCCATTTTCCGTTAACTTGGTTAACGACTAGCGCAGAATCCCCTTGAATATTTACTTTTTTGATACCACGTTTTTTAAGCTCCTCTAATAGTTTAATCAATGATCTATATTCAGCTTCATTATTAGTTCCATGACCAATTTCTTCGGTATAGGCATAAATACGAGTACCATTTGTATCCCGTATCCAGCCGCCGATTTTCATATCACCAGGATTAGGGGTTGCTCCTCCGTCAAATGCTGCAGTATATATTTGATCTTTAGATAGTGCACTGTTAAGAATATTAGTTATGATATCTTTCCAGTTTTTTGCAACTGCCCATTTTTCTCTTTTATTTAAATGAAAAGTAACATGCCCAGCTCCTTCGAGCGAACCAATATCAGCCAAAATATGATTAACAATATCTTTAGATAGTTTATCAATTGTAATGTTCATCCCATAAACTCTTTCGTAAATGAAGTTCGATTTTCTTCAAATACATTTACAATATTTATTTTTATTGCGTTTATTTCTCCTTCTGAATAACCTTCTTTTTTTTAACATACTTTCAAAGCGTTCTAATGTTAATATTATAGTGTCAGCACTTATAAATTCGCTTGCTAAACATCGAATAAATTTTTGCATAAGTGAAGGTAACGGATTAAAAAATGTAGAAGTTTCAATTCCAGTTCTCTTTTTAACATCATTACGCCATGAATTTAAACTGCTGCAACAACCAGCGCCTGCGCCTAATTCTTCTCTATATCCAAGTCCAACTTTTCCTGAAATAATCATAAGACCGCATATATAACGATTCTTTTCTTCATCCCATAAAAGTTGAGGACATTCTTTTATATTACCATATAAGCGCAATGCTGCATCACAAAGACGTTTCATGCAACAATAACCACATCCAACACATGCTTTTGTTTTCATAAAGGCACCATTATTTTTTCTGGGTGCCAACCTTGGGCCAATACATAACCTCGGTACCAGCCGGAATTTTTCTGTTGACACTTGTTGACTGAATGAATACATCAAACTTTGCATGATCCCCAGGCACCAATCGAACTGTATGTTGAATACCTGCAATACCAAGAAGTTCACGTGCCTTGGTACCACAAAATACTTTTCCAGAGGATTTAACTCTTAGAGCAACCATTTTATAGGGTTGTACTTTCTTTTCAGTTTTAATTAACTGATAGAATGCACTTCCTTTTATATAGGGTTTGCCAGCATCAATAATAGCAGCACGAATCTGACAATCATTTGCAGGGCGTATAAATTCAACCTGGTTGGTAATTTCAGATAATTCACTCCGAACAGTTCTTACTGTTGTGTCCGTGAGGTCAGAGTAAAAAGTTTTGGTTGATTTAATACCTCTGGATTTGCTAAGAAAATAATTTGAGAAAGCCGAAGAATTTTGAATAAACGCTTGTGATGTTCCTTTCTCTGTTTTTGTATCCCACTCTTGAATATTTCCTCTTGGAATGCTGTATTTATTGGAAAAATAACCTGCATTTCCATCAGGTACCAAAAATGTAAAAGTCCATCGGTCTGTGGCTATTTTTTCGTTCATTGCTGCAATTGCTGCAATAACACCCGGGTATTCCGAACTATTTTCATAGCCGTCAGTAACAACATTGATAACAAATGTTGTTCCATCTTTACCATCATCTAGCTCCTGTAATTTTTCAATTGCACGATATACAGAATCAAATAATGGAGTCATACCAGAAGGTTTGATATCTGAATCCTTCAACTCTTCTATAGTTTGAACTTGATGACCAACATATAGTAGTCGGTGCTTTAAAGTACGATGACCAAATGTTAAGGCAGTCATTGTTGCTTCCTGTCCTTCTGCCAATACAGAATCACGAATTGATGCAACATTTCTATTATATGCTTCAACCAGGGGTCTAACAATTCCTGAAATAGAACCACTCTCATCAATACAAAATGCAATATGTGTTTTTAATATTTCTGTCATATACAGCGTTTCTCCTTTTTGTGAGGGGAATTAATCCCCTCACAAGGTTAGTAATCCTTACTTTTGGTTTTGTTGGTTTTTCATTCCAAGCGAAACATTGCTCGCACCAAGGATTGCTGCGGCGCCAGTTAAACCGCCACCATTTTCTCCACCCATTACAAACGTGGTTGGGAATTTGACTATCTGCGGATTTGCTGCAGCTGCGGCCAAAACCTCTTTGATGTATGCAAGTTCAAACGCTTTATCTTTACCCAGAACATTTGCTTGGGCTGCCTGGCCTTTGGCGATTGATTTCATATATGCTTCCTCACC
>JAZBOW010000290.1:0-2256 GCA_036351335.1 Bacteroidales bacterium
ATAATAAAACGCTAAATATTGAATCGACTAAATTTCGTTTGGCCACTATTGAAATTTTCGATTTGAACGGAAGGAAACTCCTTGAAAAGCACTTCTCGAAAAGCACGAAAGAAATTGAAATAGATGTGAGCCATTTGCCAAGCGGCGTGTATTTCTGTCGGCTGAATACTGAGAATAAAAGTGTAACGAAAAAACTCATTATAAAATAGCATGGAGCAGAGAGTATGGAGTATGGAAAAACGATAACGAACACCATGCACCATGCACCATGCACCATGCAAAACATAAACACCATGAAAAAACGATCTATTATAACCACGATTTTCTCTCCATTAGGGGGAGATGCCGCAGGCAGAGGGGGTCTGAAAAAACTACTACTCCTTTTTACATTTGCCTTTGGCCTTTTTACTTTCTCCCTGGCCCAGCAAGGCGCCATCCAACTACCAGCCACCGGGCAAACCACCAGCTATCATGCCGGCGATGACGGCGACTTACAAAACGGCATTGCCTGGCCCGAAGAGCGATACACTGATCACGAAGACGGCACGGCTACCGACAAACTCACCGACCTGATGTGGGCCACAGAAGGAAATATTCTGGCAACCAGGAATCCCGACTTTGACCAGGATTACATTGTTGGTGATGGATCGGTCAATTGGACAACGGCCTTGGATTATATTGCTGAACTAAACCAGGAAAATTACCTCGGTTATAACGATTGGCGGCTGCCGAATATCATGGAACTCATGTCGATTCTTGACCTCGGTGTGCCCGACACCGCCCTTTCAGTATACCATCCATTTACCAACCTGCAACAATCCTATTGGAGTTCAACTACTGGATATGATAAAGGAATTGCCTTTGCCATTACCGTGTTCGAATGGGAAATTCATTCAAACTCAAAATACCAGCCCGGACAAGTCATGTGGTACAGCAAATTACTATCTGAAGACTATTACGCTGATAATAGAAAAGTATATGTTCTGCCAGTGAGAGGTGAGCATGGAAGCGGCTTAATAGAACTTCCCAGAACTACACAGGAAAAGAGCTATTACCCGGGGGATGATTTGGATCAATCAATGGGTGTGCAATGGCCAACGCCAAGGTTTTTTGACTATAACGACAGTACAATCACCGACCGGCTTACGGGTTTAATGTGGACACAAAATGCAGACCCTTTAGCCATGTTTGGCTTTGGATGGGGAGATGAAATAACCTGGACGCAGGTTTTTTCTTATCTCGACTCACTGAACAATAGGAATTATTGCGGCCACAACGACTGGCGATTACCCAACAGGCATGAAATTCTTTCACTTAGAGATTTTGGGGGAGAGTATTTATATACCTACCTGCCTGAAAATAACACATTTACATACCCTGGAGGACGCTACTGGACCTCGACAACCTCAGCCAGTTCAACTGAAAAAGTACATGCTGTTAATATCACACTAATTGATGTAACCCTTGAACTACTTAAAGAAGATCCGACATTCGCTCGTATTTGGCCGGTCAGGACTGACAACATCCCACCCTCACCGGGATCAATACAGGGAAAAATCATGCATCAGGGTAATCCGCTGAAAGATGTGAAGTTAAGCCTTGAAGGACCTGTAAATGCTACTGTTTCTACGGATGCTAATGGCGATTATTATATGAGTGCTTTGCCTCCTGGAAGCTATTCCATTACACCTTCAAAATTTTATTACAGTTTCAATCCTGAAACTATCACCGTAAACCTGACAACACAAAATAAAATTAAAGATTTCTCGGCAGTTTTAACAACCACCCATGGCTGGCAAAACCTGCGAGCTAATTTGCCTGAATCTTTTAGTATAAGGGATATGCATTTTATAGGCCAGGAAGGTTGGCTCGCGGGGGGGCGTGACAAAGTTTATTACACACCAGATGGTGGTCTGAGTTTTCAAATCCAGTATTTACCTGAGAGCTCAGGAATTTCTTCTTCTGTTTTTATGAAAAGTAATACTGAAGGCTACGTGGTAACTGGTAATGGCCATATTCTTAAAACTGAGGACGGCGGCTCAAACTGGTATCTGCTTCATGCACCGGGGAATGTACTCAATTCAGTCCATTTCCCGCCCAATTCCGATACAGGGTTTACCTGTGGAACTGGCGGAACGGTTTGGTCATTTGATGATACAAGCATAACAGATATTTCTACTCCCACTGTATCTCACTTAAAATCTATCTGCTTTCCTGAAAGCATTAATGAAGGCAAAGTACTTGGGGAAGTATATA
>JAZBOW010000291.1:0-19287 GCA_036351335.1 Bacteroidales bacterium
AAATGGCTATTGACAAATCAACCGTTGAAAACTTCAAACTAAATAAATACCTCGGTACCTGGTATGAGATTGCCCGGCTTCCAAACCGTTTTGAAAAAGACCTGGTGGGCGTTACAGCTACGTATAATATGCGGGATGACGGCAAAGTGGCAGTTATCAACCAGGGGTATAAAAACACATTGGATGGCAAATTGAAAAAAGCCACCGGCAAAGCACGTATTCCTGATCCATCCGTAGCAAAACTGGAAGTTTCTTTTTTCTGGATATTTTATTCGGATTATTATGTACTTGAACTTGACACCGTCGATTATCAGTATGCGCTGGTGGGCAGCTCATCAGATATCTATTTGTGGATTTTAAGCAGAACACCACAAATGGATGAAGAAATTTACAATACACTTATTTCCAGCGCAAAAGAACGTGGCTACGATACCAATAATCTATTTAAAGTTCCCCAAAAAACAAAAGAATGAGCTTTTTTGAAATATACCTGTATGGCCTGCTGATCATCATATCGATGATGACCCTGTTGTGGATCGTGAGCATCATTTTGAAGAATGTGAGCATCGTTGATATTTTCTGGGGATTTGGTTATGTATTGCTTGGTATTTTTTATTTTTTATTTACCGATGGATATGAAACAAGAAAACTTATTGTACTTGCCCTGGTCGTTATCTGGGGATTGCGGCTCAGTATTTATCTAGGCTGGAGAAATATTGGTAAAGGCGAAGACTTTCGCTACCAGGAATTCAGAAAAAATTATGGCGAACACCGTTACTGGTGGGTCAGTTTCTTTCAAACTTTTTTATTACAAGGCATTCTCCTGTGGCTTATCTCAGCACCTCTGCTGGGAGCTCAATACATGCCTGCCAGCGACAATCTGAACCTTTTTGATTATATCGGAATTGCTTTCTTGATCATTGGATTTACCTTCGAAGCGGGTGGTGATTTTCAACTGGCTAAATTCAAAAAGAATCCAGCCAACAAAGGAAAAGTACTTGACACAGGCTTCTGGAAATACACACGCCACCCCAATTATTTCGGCGATGCATCTGTCTGGTGGGGATTTGGATTCTTAAGTTTGGCGGCGGGCAGCTATATTCCTGTGCTGGGTTCCATTTTAATGACGGCACTCATCATTAAAGTTTCCGGTGTGGCAATGCTCGAAAAATCACTGAAAGATAAAAAGCCTGATTACCAAGCATATATCGAAAAAACAAGTGCTTTCATTCCCTGGTTTCCAAAAAAATAGTTATGTGGATTGTTGAAAATATATGGCTGATATTATTCGTTCTGTGGGGAATTCCACTGACTTATTACCGAAGCAAATTCAGAAAAATGGTCTATCAAACGGATAGCTGGATCATCAATATAAAACCTGTTTTTATAAAAGAGTTAAGAGCACTTTTTGGAAATACCTTTCCGGAAAATAGAAAATATTTGAAATTCAGAAACTTCTACAGGTTTTACCTGTTTATTTACCTGGTATTGTTTGGAGCCTATTTTATGTTCGGGCAAAATTCACAGGATTTAGGGGAAAAGATCAAAATCGGAAGTACCATCCCGGTATTTTCATTGCCCGATCAGCATGGAGAAATGTTCGACATATCGACAGTGCTTGGCAAAAAGAACCTGGTGATCTATTTTTACCCTAAAGATGATTCACCAGGCTGTACCAAACAGGCCTGCTCATTCAGGGATCAATATGAAGATTTTGTGGATTTAGATGCCATGGTGATCGGTATCAGTTCGGATGATATGGAGAGCCATAAAGCCTTCGCAGAAAAACATCAGTTAAATTTCACATTGCTTAGTGACGAAGATGGTGCTGTGCGGGATCTTTTTGGTGTGCCCAAAAGTTTTCTCGGACTGATCGAAGGCCGGACTACCTATGTTGTTAACAAAGACGGTAAAGTGGTATATATCTTCAACTCACAGTTGCAGGCCGAAAAGCATATTACTGAAGCGCTGCAGGCACTGAAAGAATTGTAAACTTCTTCCTACTTATTTTCTTTTTTCTCTTGTCAGGCACAGGTCATTTAATTTAACACATTGACATATCATCGAAAAACCATTACATTTGGTTTTTAATCACCAACCAACAAAAGCTATGAAATCAATCATTACACTGATCATAACCGCCTGTTTTTTCATGATGAATCCTACCATGAACTATGGCCAATGCACACCCGGCGATGAAACCACGTGCCCCGATCCGGAAAACAATGGCGAAGTTTGTCCGGCTGTGCTTCCGAACGGAATTATCGGGAAAGCATACAACCAACAGTTTACCATAATAGCACCCCCTGAATATGATATTGAAGGTACCATTATTCCGTTACACCATATAAAAATCGTTGATGTAAAAAACCTGCCTCCGGGAATCACCTGGGAAACCAATGCAAGTGACAGCATTTTTATGGTCGGCACCTATTATTGTGTTTTACTATCAGGTATATGCAACGAAACGGGCACCTTCCCTCTAAAAATTGTGGTTGATGTCTATATTGATTTTTTCGGACAACCTGTGTATGCAACTCAAATTTCTGATTCAACTTCCATTTCAATGAAAGTTACATGGGATCCCGATGGTATAGATTCATATCAGGAGAGTACTTTAGCCATTAAGCTGTGGCCCAATCCTTTTCAAAACGACATCTATTTTGAGCTGCCTGAAAATGACAACAATTTGGTAGATGTGGAAATCTACTCGATTTTGGGAAAAGTGCTCATGAGCAAGTCATTCTCAGGAAATGTGAACAGCAATAAATACCGCCTTGATATATCACATTTACATGAAGGAACGTATTTATTAAAAGTTAATTCAGGCGACAAACAGGTTTCAAAACTTATTCGTAAAACACCCTGAATAAGATAAATTGAGGCATCTGTAAAAAAGGCAACAGGTCATATTTATGCATTCATTCAAATTATTCGGATTGCTTTTGGTGCTCTTAATCCTTGTGAATAAAGCTTCTTCACAGGATGCATTTGTGTATGGTACCGTATCCGATTCAATCACCAAAGAAAGCCTGCCAGGTGTAAATATACTGGTTGACAATGTCAGTGGAATAGCAACTGATGGGAATGGCAAATACCTGCTGAAACTCGCGGCAGGAAACCATGAAATTACCTATTCCTATCTTGGATATAAAAGTAAAATGCACCGTATTCAAATATCACAGCACGACAGCTTGGAAATACATATCAGGCTTCAAAGTACTGCTTTGTTATTGGATATGGCTGTTGTTTCTGCGGGAAAATATGAGCAGCGAATATCGGATGTAACGGTCTCCATCGAAGTTATGAAACCCGCATTTATTCAAAATATCAATACCCCCAGTCTTGAAAGTGCTTTGAATTACGTACCCGGATTGGATATTCTTGACGGACAGGCAAGTATCAGGGGCGGCAGCGGGTATAGCTATGGTGCCGGCAGCCGGGTGATGTTGCTCATTGATGACCTGCCTATTTTGGCTGAAGGTACGGAAGAAGTCAAGTGGAATTTTTTACCGGTAGAGAACATTGACCAGGTTGAAATTTTAAAAGGTGCCTCTTCAGCATTGTACGGATCATCTGCATTGAATGGCGTGATCAATATACGCACCGCCTGGCCCGGGATAAATCCTGGCACCACTGTTACGTTATATTCAGGTGTGTATTCAAAACCGAAAAGAAAAGAGCTTTCATGGTGGTGGAATACAAATCCTTTGTTTGGTGGAATTCAATTCACCCATTCTCGTAAAATAAAGGACATCGACCTCGTAGTTGGGGCCAATGCCTTAAGCAATGCAGGATACAGAACCGATAATTTCGATGAGCAGGTCAGGATGAATGTCAAGTTCCGGCATACACCCAAAAAATTCAAAGGATTCTCGTATGGACTTAATACAAACCTCCAGTGGCAATACACCTCCGACTTTTTTATCTGGATGGACGCTGACTCCGGAGCATTTGTTCAAAATCCCCTGACCGTAACACCAACTAGCGGCCACCGGTTTAATATAGATCCATGGGTTACCTATTACGACAAGCACAACAACAAACATTCACTGCTGACAAGATTTTACGATGTAAGCAACAGTTTTAAAGACGACCCTGATAAAGACAATGCTTCCCGATCCTATTACGGTGAATACCAATTCCAGAAGCAATTTGAAAATGGCCTGAATTGGATCGCCGGCCTGGTAGGAAAATATGGGTCTACCATAGCCAGCTTGTATGGTGATCATTATAGTTCCAACATAGCAGCCTTTACCCAGCTTGATTACAAATTTTTCAGCCGGCTATCGGCATCCCTCGGGGTTCGCTGGGAATATCATACGCTAGATCATTCGGAACAGGAATCAGGAACTGTTGTGAGGGCGGGACTTAATTACCAGGCAACCAAAAAAACATTTATCAGGACATCCTTCGGCCAGGGATACCGTTTTCCATCCATTGCAGAAAAATATACAGCTACTCAACTTGGGAGCGTGAACATTTTCCCGAATCCTGATTTGAAGTCAGAAACAGGCTGGAGTTCAGAAATAGGAATAAAACAGGGTTTTACCATCAGAAACTGGTCTGGTTTTGTTGATGTCGCCGCTTTTTGGACTGAATATAGCGACATGATTGAATTCACGTTTGGTGCGTATCCACCCGATTCATCCGACATCATCATGATAGATGATATTGGCTTTAAATCACTAAACATAGGAGATGCCAGAATTACCGGGATCGATATTGGTATTTCGGGAACAGGCTTGATCAGAAAAACACCTGTGACGCTGTTCGCAGGTTACACGTATATGAACCCGGTGGACTTAAGTACAGATACACTGGAAAATAACATACTGAAATACAGGTACCGCCATTCTTTCAAATCGGATATAGATGTACAGGTTCGTAAATTCTCATTCGGACTCAGTACCATTTACCGGAGTTTTATGGAACGCATTGACGAGGCTTTTGAAGAACCTATCATAGGCACGGAAATTTTTCCAGGTTTAAAAGCATACCGACAGGAAAACAATTCAGGTGACATCATTTTTGATCTAAGGATATCATATGCATTCAATCCTTCCACCAGTTTATCATTCATTGCTAAAAACATTTTTAACAATGAATATATGGGCCGACCCGGAGATATTCAACCACCACGAAGCTTTACATTACAATTTTTATTAGATTTATAGCGCTTTAATACTTAATTAGTTTTCTTATAACCCAATGACCATTAAACATATACAATTGATGTTTATTCCCAAAAGGGCATAAAATAATCGAAAAATAAATTGTACCTTTGCACTCAATTTTTAATTAGTCCAAATTAATACTGAATACATGTTCAAAGAATTTGATCCGTTAAAAAAGAAAACCTTCCGGTTAATTGACAACAACGGGAAGGTAATTAATACGAAATGGTTCCCGGATCTCCCCAACGAAAAAATAGTTAACGCATACAAGGATATGCTTTTTGCCCGGACTGCTGACATGCAAACTGTTTCTTATCAGCGCCAGGGAAGAATATATACTTACCCGCCCAATTACGGACAGGAAGCCATTGCCATTGCTGCCGGCCAGGTGATGAGAAAAGAAGACTGGATGGTCCCCGCTTTTCGTGAGCTCGGGGCACTACTGGCTAAAGGGGTTAGTCTAAAAGAAGTATTTCTTTATTTTATGGGGTACGAAGATGGTTCGATCTATAAAGATGCCCATCATGTTTTGCCCATGTCAGTGCCTATTGCATCCCAATTATTGCATGGCGTAGGTATCGGGTATGAGATCAAATACCGAAAAAAAGATGAAGTGGTGTTTGCCTTTGTGGGCGATGGTGGCACTTCTGAGGGCGACTTCCATGAGGCCGTGAACTTTGCCGGCGTTTGGAATGTACCCGTAGTTTTTATTGTTCAGAACAATCAATACGGCATCTCCACACCTTTCAGAATGCAAACAGCTTCTGATGGTATTGCGATTAAATCTGTGGCGTATGGTGTAAGAGGTATCCAGGTAGATGGCAACGATTATTTCGCGATGCATGCAGCACTATCGGAAGCAGCTAAACTGGCTCGTGAAGGTAAAGGAGCCACACTTATTGAAGCTGTTACTTACAGGAAAGGAGCACATACTACTTCCGATGATCCTACAAAGTACAGAACAAAGGAAGAGGAGATGGAATGGGACAAAACAGATCCACTCATTCGATTGAAAAAATATCTGAAAAGCAAAAAGCTCTTTACCGATAAGGAGGAAGATAAACTGACCGAACAATACAAAAAGGAGGTGGAAAGACAGTTTGTTGAAGCGGAGAACTACGGCCCCTACCCGATTGAGGATGTTTTCCAGTATCATTATGAAGATATGCCACAAGATATGGCAGCACAGAAAAACGATTACGAAAGATTTCTTAAATGGAAGGAGGCAAGAAAATGAAAATAATGAACATGGTCAATGCCATTAATGATGCATTGGATATAAAACTAAAAGATGATGATAACGTTATTGTTTATGGCGAAGATGTAGGTGTTGAAGGTGGTGTTTTCAGAGTTACTGAAGGCCTCCAGAAGAAATACGGTGCCGACAGGGTTTTCGACTCACCACTGGCAGAATCAGGATTAGTGGGAACGGCTGTAGGTATGGCCGCTGCCGGGCTCAGGCCCGTTATCGAAATGCAGTTTTCGGGATTTACCTACCCCGGATTCAACCAGATCATTTCACATGCGGCACGCATGCGCAACCGTTCACGTGGCAGATACCCTATGCCCATCGTAATCAGAATGCCTTACGGTGGTGGGATCAATGCCTTGGAACATCACTCTGAAAGTACGGAAGCCATTTATGCACAGATTCCCGGGCTAAAGGTCGTCATCCCATCTACCCCGCATGATGCCAAGGGACTACTCATTTCCGCCATTGAAAGCAATGACACGGTGATATACATGGAGCCCAAGCGCATCTATCGTGCTATTAAACAAGAAGTTCCCGAAGAGAAATTCTCTATTCCATTCGGAAAAGCCAACGTACTTGCCAAAGGAACCGATGTAACTGTTGTGGCTTATGGCGCCATGATCAGGGAGGTTCAAAAAGCTATGGTATTGGCCAAAGAAGCCGGAATTTCTGTGGAGTTGATCGACCTCAGATCCATTTACCCAATTGACAGGGATACGATTGCTGAATCAGTTCGCAAAACCGGACGAATCATCACAGTTACTGAAAGTCCTCGTAGTTTTGGTGTTGCATCGGAGATCACCCAAATAGTTACAGAAGATGCCTTTTTGCATTTAGAAGCTCCACCCAAAAGGGTCACAGGTTTCGATACCATTGTACCCCTGGCAAAAGGTGAGCATCATTACATGCAATCAGGCGAGAAGATTTTTTATGAAATTGAAAAAACAGTAAAATACTAAACGATGAAATATATTTTTAACTTCCCTGATATTGGCGAAGGCCTCGAAGAAGGAACCATCGTTGAATGGCTTGTTAAAAAGGGTCAGAAAGTTGAATCCGGTGACCTGTTGGTGACCATGGAAACTGATAAGGTAGTAGCTGAAATCCCATCACCTAAAACAGGAACCATTTCTGCACTTTTTGGAAAAGCCGGAGAAACCATTAACGTCGGTGATGCCCTGGTAGAAATTGAGATAGAAGGTGTTGCCGGTGAAGATGCGGTTAAAGAAGTAGAAAAAGGCTCGGATATGGAAGCCGTTGAAGAAGAAGGTGCCGGTGTTGTTGGCACGCTGGAACTTGCGGGAAGCAGTGCCATTTTATCCGGCAGTGCCGAAGGGATGAGCACGTCCACATCAACCGAAGAAACCGTAAAGAAGAAAGTCAGGGCTACGCCAGTATCAAGGGCTATGGCCAAAGATATGGATATCGACATCAATGATGTAAAAGGTACAGGGCCTGCAGGAAGGGTAACTAAAGATGATATCCTGAATTTTTCAAAGAGCAGGACCAAACATCTCACCTCATCCACTCAACCGGCAAAAACAAAAACAACACATCATGTCGATGTAGAACCCTTGACACAGATCCGGAAAACCATTGCCAAAAATATGATCCAGAGCAAGCACAATGCGGCTCACATGTCCATTTTTGATGATGTGGAGATCAGTGAACTGGACAGGGTTCGAAAACAATACAAAGACCGTTATGCGGGCGAAGGCATTAAACTTACCTATTTGGCGTTTATTGTTAAAGCCGTTACCTATGCTTTGAAAAAGCACAAGTCATTAAACTCTGAAATGGATACCGAGAATGACAATATGCTATATAAAAGGTATTACAATATTGGCCTCGCAGTGGATACAGATAAGGGACTCGTGGTGCCGGTAATCCGGAACGCAGATACACTAAGTATTAAGGAAGTAGCATCCCAGATTCAGAGCCTTTCTGAGAAAGCACGTGATGGAAAACTGACCATGGAAGATTTTAAAGATGGTACTTTCACGATTACCAGCTATGGCTCCATTGGTGGGAAATATGCTGTACCGGTCATCAATTATCCGCAAGCAGGTATCCTGGGTATTGGCAGAATAAGCAAACAACCGGTTGCAAAAAATGATCAACTTGATGTTGGTTTGGTACTACCCCTTTCGTTGACAGTGGATCATAGAATAGTGGATGGTGGTGAAGTAAGCCGTTTTTTAAACACAATAATGGGTTACCTGGCTGATCCGGTAACTCTTGTAATGGAATAATTATTGACATTATCATACATAAGTCGATTAAAAAAATACACAAATGAAATTTGACGTAATAATCATAGGCTCAGGACCTGCAGGTTATGTAGCTGCTATCAGGGCTGGACAAGTTGGACTGAAAACCGCTATAATTGAAAGAGATAAAATCGGGGGCATGTGCCTAAACTGGGGATGTATTCCTTCAAAAGCATTGATTGAAAGTGCCAAATTATTCAAAAGGATATCAAAAGACGCATTAAAATTCGGCATTGATGGTATAGACAAAAAGAACCTATCTTTCAATTACTCAAAGGCGGTTAAAAGAGCCGACACCATTGTTACCAGGTTGACAAGCGGTGTGGAATTCTTGTTGAAAAAAAATGGCGTTGAGATTATTAAAGGCGAAGCTAAAATTACTTCTAAAAACACAGTAACCGTTGAAAACAGAAGTATAGAAGCTGCGAACATCATCATTGCGACAGGCGCTAATTCACCAGTACCTGAAAAACCAATAGATGTATTGGTAGACGTTCATAAATTATTTATCGACAGAGAGATACCTGAAAATATTGTTGTTGCAGGACATGATGCCGTCGCAGTAGAGTTGGCACAATTATTCGAAACGATGGGCAAAAAAGTGACGTTGGCGTCCCCTACTGACAATCTGATACCACTTGCCGACCCCTATTTATTTGAATATTTGACAAAAACTTTCAAGAAAGAGAAAATTCAGATAGTCTACAACACATCACTTGCCGATCTGATCAAAGGGTTCTCTAAAAATACAATTGATGTTAATGGTGAAAGCATCAAATGTGAGATGCTCATCAACGCTAGTCCGAGAAAAGCTATTATTCCTGCTATGGATATTGATATCGAAATGGAAAATGGTTTTATTAAAACCGATGAAAATTGTGAAACATCTCTCGATCATGTTTATGCAGTGGGTGATGTAAACGGAAAAAGCCGTTTCGCGCATATTGGTTCGGCACAAGGAATGCATGTGGTTAACAAAATAAAAGGTGTAAAACAAAAACTGGATCTGAAAAAATACCCGATCAATATGTATTCCATACCCGAAATGGCACAGATTGGCTATACAGAACCCGAATTAAAGCAACAGGGAGCCGATTACAAGGTAAGCGAGTTTCCATTATCCGCCAATGGAAAAGCCATGACTGAAGGCACCAACGAGGGTTTTGTGCGTATCTTATCAGATAACAAATATGGCGAAGTATTGGGTGTGCAAATTGTTGCCCCGAATGCTACAGACATGATCGCGGAAGCTTCGGCGTATATTCAACTGGAGTCCACTATTTACGACATTGCCCAGACGGTTCATGCCCACCCAACCATATCTGAAGTATTTATGGAAGCAGGGTTTGAAGCGGTTGACAAGGCTATTCATAAGTAAGCACTTTCATATGGTTGAGATCAAATCGTATGATCTGAAGGACTACTCAATCTTCGATTCTGAGAAAGAATCTGATTTTCTCATCTGGCAGCCAGACAAAACCTTTATTATTTTAGGAAGATCGAACAGGATTGCTGAAGATTCCGTTCATATTGAAAATGCGAGGAAGGACGGCGTTGAAATATACAAACGACCTTCGGGTGGCGAAGCGGTAATATTATCGCCAAATACGCTGGTCATTTCAGTTAAATTGCCTTTAAAAAACACCCTTAATACGCATCACTATTTTAAAGTTATTAATCGTTCGATTATTGAAGCTTTGTCAGCACTGGGCATAAAAGATTTAGGCAATAAAGGCATTTCCGATATTTCGATTGGCATGAAAAAAATACTTGGATCATCCATTTACCGGAAACAGCAAACTTTATTTTACCACGCAGTGCTAAATATTTCTGAACCCATAGAACATATTTCGCTATACCTGAAGCATCCTAAAAAGGAACCGGATTACCGATTGGGTCGAACACATGACGAATTCGTTACCTCATTGCGATTAGAAGGTTATGAATTTTCGTTTGATGAACTTTCTACAAGGTTGCAGCAATCGATCTTTACTTTGCTGGAAGAATTATGTAAATAAAAAAAGTGCCGGAAATCACCTTTTGCTGATTCATTCCGGCACCGAAAAATTACAACAAGCAAACCCTTGTTTGAGACAGCTTGGGGTGTTTATGCCTTGATTGTAATATTTTTATCTATTTAAGTTTTATATGTTTGGCCCTGTCAGTAAGTCGCCAACATCCACATCAATATCAGTCGAATTATCTATTTCGCCTGTATCTTCATTCACATCATGAATAATACTATTGTCTTCTTCTGGTGTTTGTTCGACAGCATGTAAGTCGCCGTCTTCATCAAATGCTATCTGGAATTGGTTATTACCGAGACTAGATACCTGGGATGAGATTCCGTTATTTAAATCATAAATGATCAATTCTGAAATTCCATTACTATTTACAACAAAATAGATTCCCTGACCATCTGGGCTCGCTGCAATATCCACAATATCTAAATCTGCGTCAATTGAACCTATTTGATTTTGAATCATGTTCATATCATCATCAAATGTTACAGACCAAATCTGGTTGTTTACATCAATGTAGTAATATGTGTCGCCTAAAAAGGTGCCATCAATAAAAATACCTTCTAGTGCACCCACTAAATTGGATGGCACATCCTGATCAAAATCACTTACCCAAAGTTCGTTCCCTGATTCAGATACAAAAAAGAACTGATTGGTTGCAGGATCCCAGGCCGCGCCATCAATTTCGCCACCTAAGCCAGCTAAAAACTCTTCTTGTGAAATTTCAATCACTTCTCCTGTATCCAGATTTACCTGAAAGATATGCAACACACCATCTGAATCATATTGTGTTAAATAAAGTAAGTTAGACTGGGCCGGTAGTTGTCCATCCCATGTATAACTTTGAAACCATCCCCATCTTTTACCTGAGAACCTTGTAGAATTTCCTTCATTATAAGCCCATGCGGTTTCTTCCTGCCCGTCATCCGAATAGACAACGGCATGGGTAGCCACAACAAAAGCGCTATTTAATACATATGGAATAGTTGGATAGGTTACCAAAGTAGTGCCATCTCCATACTGGTGATCGGTACCAAATGGGAAATGTCCGATTTTAGGATTACCCGGTTTATTTACCGGAACGCTACTACCTTCTGGTCCTACAAAAACATGTGTTTCTTTAATATACCAACCCGGGTCAGTTTCAAATTTGATGTAAATATTATTTAAACCATCCTCTGTAACACCAATAGTTACCGTTCCTACCGGAATGGTTTGTCCACCGAATAAGGTGTGTTCTATTTCCCCGTATTTAAATGAAGAGAGACCTAAGTCCGTACTTTTCTCATTTTCAATCGGGATTTGCTTCTGGCAGCTCATTATCATGAATGCTACTGCAATAAAAAGTAAAATGTTTTTCATAATTGCTTGTTTTTGTTTTTATTAATTGCTTGTTACAAGAAAATATCCTTGTAATTGTTTGTCATCTTTTACATGAAATTTCTATTTTTCCGGGTAAACAGTCAACACTTAATTTCCCTTGATCAAGTGTTGACTGTAATTCCCTGTGTTAATTTTTTAGTTTACTTAATTCAATTTTAGCATTTATATTCCAGGTCCAGGAGTAATATCTCCATCACCCGGATCCGTTACGTCTCCTGAATCATTTGTATCATCGAACTCACCGGTTTCTTCATTATATATATGAATCGTAAATCCAGGTGAGGGTGTAATCTCAAGTGCGTAAAGCACACCGGCTGCATCAAATGCTATTTGAAAGTTTCCTGCTCCCAGATTAGCAAATGAAGATGCTGTTCCAGCATTTATATCATAGACCCATACCTCATTATCAATGCCATTGTTTACTAAGTAATAAAATGTTTCACCGTCGGGTCCGGCTGTAATATCAACAATATCAAAGAATGTATCAATTAATCCAACAACCTGGTCGTCCAAAATATAAGTCATCGCATTATCCAGATTAACAGCATGTACATTGTTATCCTGGTCTAAATAATAATAAACATCACCTACAAACGATCCTGTTTGTGCAATTCCACTTAAATTACCAAGAAAGTACGCAGGCTGATCGTAATCAAAATCGATAGCCCATAATTCAGTACCTGCATTTGATACAAAAGCAAAAATATTGCTTTGCGGATTCCATGATGCTCCTAGCAAGCCACCGCTTCCGGCATCAAATGATTCCTGAGAAATAAGGTCTGACACATCATCAACAAGATTAATTTGATAAATTGACAGAAGTTGCAAGAGATCATCATATTGCATCATGTAGAATAGATTCGTTTGAACCGGGGGAGCTCCGTTATAGCTAAAACTCTGGAACCAGCCCCATCTTTTTCCTGAAAATTTTGTATTCGTTGAAGGATCAGCATCATTGTATCCCCATGCAGTTTCCTGCTGTCCATTGTCATTGTATACCGAAGCATGGGTCGCTACAACAAATGCCTGATCAAGTGAATAAGGTATTGTTGGGTAAGTGACCACATCGGTACCATCACCATTTTGGTGATTAGTGCTAAAAGGGAAGTGCCCAATTTTTGGATTCCCAGGTTTGTTAACGGGTATTGAAGTTCCCTCAGGGCCAACAAAAACGTGGGTTTCTTCAATATACCATCCTGGAATTGTTTCGAACTTCACATATATGTAATCCGAATTATCATCTATTCCTACTGTAACTGTACCAACGTCAATCGTTTTGCCCGCGTACAGGGTATGAACGACTTCGCCGTATTTGAATGCGCCGTATCCAAGATCAGTTTCCTTTGCCTGTTCAACGGATTGCTGTTTCTGACAGCTTAACATTGTTAAAGCTGCAAGCAATACTAAAAAAAGATTTCTCATAACTCTTAGTTTTAAATGGTTTAATTAAATAATGATTTAATTACCGGTAAAACATTATATGTTAAACAATTTAATCTTTTCTAGTTCAATATGAAAAACAAGGTTTAGGAAAAAAGGCAAAACAGACAGGGTATATATATAAAATTTTACACTTAAAGTGGAAACTTTATCCAAAAATAAAAGTCTGTAATGATTAGATTTCTTAATTTGTTGTTTTTCATGCTTCTGTTTACGAACTAATTATCAGCTTGTTATGAAATTAGTTCCAATATTAAGAGCCGTAAATATAAACTTTTTTTGACAAAAGTCAAATTTTAAAGGAATGAATTTCACAATTTTGTATCTTGTTTATCTCAAATTACAATCCATATGAGACGAAGAGATTTTGTTAAAGCAGCGGCCATTGGCAGTGGAATTTTTGCCTTACAGCCCATTACTTCCTGCACTCCAAAAACAACGCATAAAGAAACTTATGAGGGGGCTACCAGCTTCCAAAAAGATACGGAACTTGATGAAAAGACAATAGATGATCTGCAACAAATGATGAAAAATGGTGAAATATCATCTGTACAGATCGTCCAAAAATACCTCGATCGCATTCATGAAATTGATTACCAGGGCCCTGAATTGAGATCAATAATTGAACTCAATCCCGAAGCGATTTCAATTGCCAAAAAAATGGACAATGAAAGAAAATCAGGATCAATCCGCGGTCCTTTGCATGGGATTCCAATTATCATTAAAGACAATATAGACACAGGCGATAAGATGCACACAACAGCAGGCTCACTGGCATTGGAAGAATTTAAAGCTGAAATGGATGCTTTTATTGTAAGCCAACTGAGGAAGTCAGGAGCTGTTTTAATAGGCAAGTCGAATTTAAGTGAATGGGCGAATATCAGGTCGACCCGGTCTACCAGTGGCTGGAGTGGACGTGGCGGGCAGGTTAGAAACCCATACATACTTGACCGCACTCCTTGTGGATCCAGTTCTGGAACAGCCGTTGCTGTAGCAGCAAACTTATGTTCGATTGGTATAGGAACTGAAACTGATGGCTCCGTTGTTTGCCCTTCAGCCATCAATGGAATCGTAGGTATTAAGCCTACCATTGGATTGTGGTCGAGGCATGGGATTATTCCTATTTCCCACAACCAGGATACGGCCGGTCCGATGGCACGGACGGTAACAGATGCCGCCATTTTACTGGGTGCTTTAACCGGCATTGATAAATATGACTCAGCAAGTATTGCTAGTGAAGGACATTTTCATACAGATTACACCCGATTTTTAAATAAGAATGGATTGAAAGGTGCCAGGATAGGTGTTATTAAAGATTTTTATGGATTTGATCCCAATGTGGATAAGCTGCTTAATAAACAACATAATTTAATGATCGACAATGGTGCCGAATTAATTAAAGTTGAATGTGCCAAAAACCGAAAAGAATGGGGTAATGCAGAATGGACAGTGCTTTTGTATGAGCTGAAACATGATATGAATAAATACCTTAGTGAACACCGTAATGCAAAATTAAAAACACTGAAGGATATTATCGATTTCAACAATGCGAACGCAGACACAGAGATGCCATGGTTTGGACAGGAAATATTCCTGGAAGCAGAAAGTAAAGGTTCGTTGGACGAAAAAGAGTACAAAGATGCGCTGAGAATTTCTAAAGAATTGAGTCAGCGGGCAGTTGCTACTGCCATTGAAGAAAATAAGTTAGACGCTCTGATCGCTCCAACCAATGCACCGGCATGGACCATTGACTGGGTAAATGGTGATCATTTCATTGGTGGCAGCTCTGACCTGGCTGCTGTTTCAGGCTATCCGAGCATCACTGTTCCTGCTGGATTCATTCACGAATTGCCCATTGGGATTTCATTTTTTGGTAAAGCATGGAGTGAACCTGTTTTATTAAAACTGGCTTACAGTTATGAGCAGCTTAGCTTGAATAGAAAGAAGCCTACTTTTATCAAATCTATTAAATAAAAAACTTTAAAGCCGTAACCTTTAAGAGGCTCAATACGTTAATAATGTGTTAAATGCTTGACTTTCAGTAATTATTTATTATATTTGTTTATTGTTTAGTTGAATTTAACGGTGGAAGCTAAGCAAGTAACCATTTCCAATTAGAAAACATTCTTTTCAAGCGATCGTAATCTTAATTACAAGCAAATCAGATTGACGACAAATTTCATCAAAATCCAATTCTGACTAACTAACTACAAGTTCTTATTAATCTGTTGATTATTAAGAGTTAAACTAAAGGGAAACTAAATCTGAAAAGATGAAAAAGATCTACATTTTAATTATTCTGGCATTTAACTACAATTTATTGCAAGCGCAATTCTTCTTAGTAGATTTCGACGCTGATATTACAACACCTACTCCTGATTTAGTTGTTACTTTTGATGTCATATCATTTGTTTACCCTGGTTCAACTTATTCATGGACATTTACACCAAGTAATTCCGCAATTTACGAAAACGGATATCATCCAGGACATCCAGATCCGAAATTAAAATTTACTGAATACAGAAAATATGATGTGAAGTTATCCATCACATATAATGGTGTGACCAGGTCCAGAACTAAATATGAATACATTGAAGTCCGTCCACAATACGAAATTGGCATTAATGAAGATGAGGCTTCACATTATGTAAATGTCCAGGTAAGGGTTAATTCAGGTGATTTACCCAGTACAACCAACAAGATCCAAGATATTGAATTCGGTATCATGTGGAATAAAGTGATTATTAATGGAAATAAAATTGATCTTGATCTGGCATGTGCAGATGTGAACCCATATCACATTACTCAAAATAGCAGTCCAATCCCTCATAATTATGGAGGAGATGGTGGCTGGGACTTTAGAAATTTTGAATTAATAAATGGCACAAACCAATTTGAACCACCCGAACCATGGATATATGGAGAGTGGATGACAATTGTACAATTACAAATATTTCCCAGAACACCTGGTGATCATGAGCCCCAAGGTCAATTTTTAATTGTTCCAAATGAGAATCACTTTGGAAATTCACCAAAGGATATTGATCCTATTATGAAAGTTGGAGGTGTCGTTCATTTAATGGATACCATGCCAGAAACTGATCCAATGGGAGCACCCTGGTTAGATATTCCAACGAATATTCATGGTTATCGGTGGGTTGGAGGAAGAGGTTCAGATGGATATGATGATTATAGTTGGAATCATGGCCCCAACTGGAACAACGGCTGTGGCGGAGAAAGCAGTCCTGCTGCAACACCCCCCGGAATTTATGATGATTGTATTATTCCAAATGTTGATACCGATATTGGAGGAAGTGGATGCTATCCTAGATACACACGACAAACCAATCCAACCGAACTTATTGCAGTTGGCCAGGACATTTCGGTGGTTGATGGAGGCAGAATTGAATGGATGTGTGGCCTAAACTCTACTGAAAAAGTACTCCTGCAAACACAGGGTTATTTAGATATTTCTGTATCTAGCAATGTCAGCGTATATTCAGATGGTCTCCTAGAAATTGGAGGGGATTCAATTGGTTGGATTGCTCCTTTAAATATTTTAGGAGATACCGGATTGCGGGTAAAAAGCGGCGGATGGGTAGACACAAAATATACTACCTCAATCAAAGGAGACTCAGCGCTTATCATTGAAGCTGATGCCAATGGCGTTGGTTCTTTCATTAATCATGGAGAAATATTATACAGTAACGGCGGTACAGCTAAAGTACAGACATTTGTTACCGGAAGTATTGGTGATTACTACATGCATTTCGTAGGTCCAACAGTTGAAGATACAGCAACCGGATATAACAATGGGGTTCGCCTGCAGCAATTTGATATGACTACACTTGATACTTATGCTTTTGAGTGGGATGCTTCGATTGACCCAGATAATGGACAACCCTGGGTAAATGTATGGCCTTTTGACTATGGCGTTGCTTTAGGTAATGGACTGACATTATCAAATTATGAAGCTGGGACAGGTACCATCGAAATGGTGGGGAAAATAAATTATGATCCAATAACATATAATGCACAAAGTACGGCAAATAATAATTTGGAATTAATCAGTAACCCTTATAGTTCTGCTATCGACTTCGATGCTTTTGCTTCCTTAGGAAATAATGAAAATATTATAAATAATAAGTATTATATATATGATGCTTCTGTTACAGGTAATTGGATTACAAGAGCAAATAGTACCGGAGGTCAGCAGTATCTTCAAGTGGGGCAAGGTTTCTTTGTTGAAACAATACAATCAGGTACTATAACTTTCGATACGACATTAAGGGTGCATAACAGTACAGATGCATTCAGGGAATTAATAACCAATAAACTTAAACTTGAAGTATCTGGTGGAGATGAAGGATTTGCTGATGAACTGTTTATCATGTTTCTTCCAGATGCTACAAACAGTTATGATGCTAAATTAGAGGCCAAGAAATGGAATAGCTATAGCCCTGGCGCCACCATGATTCGAAGCATTGCAGAAGATGGTACTGAACTGGCCATTAATGCGCTGGATGCAAAGAAATACTACCAGGAAGAAGTTGTCAGCGTTCCCGTTCATTTTCAATGCGGGTATGATGGCACCTACACATTTGATTTTTCAGACATTGACAGTTTTGACCCCAGTGCAGAGATATGGCTCGAGGATAGAAAAATAAACCAAAGTAATAGTTATGATAGGGCTTCGATGCAGATAACAGAAGATGATCATATCTATTCTTTTACTGCCTCACCCGATGATGCACATGATCGATTTATCATTCACTTTTTCGGACCCAGTTATTTACCAAACGCAGTTGATGAAAACAGTGGAGCGAATGAAGTAAAAATTTATTCTTCGGGTAATTCAGTTTACATATTGAATAATTCCAATGAGGAAATAAAAGAAATGAGTGTATATAACATGTTAGGACAAGAGATTTTAAGATCAAAAGTACCTGTGCAGGACCTTAGCAAAATTGATGTGCAAACGACTACAGGTTATTATGCAGTAAGATTATTGACTGATAAAAATATATACTCAGAAAAGGTTTTTATCAAAGGAAACTAACATAATTGTTAAATAAATCATAAATAATTAACCAGTAGTTGTAAGTAATATATTTCTAATATATATTTACCCTACTATTTTTAACTAAAGCCTTTGCAGCGAGGCTTCTACATGCACTAAATACAAGCAATTTTTACCCCCCAATTATGACGACAGCATAAAGCAACTGTCTCAATTGTATATTTTTCATTCAGGGATTCATATTTAATAGGCAAATTGTGTATTACACTTTAGTAATATGCAAAATGATATAAATTAATCTATAAATTAAAAAACTAAAACTATGAAAAGAAAAATTTACACTTTAATTAATTTTGGGTTTATCCTGGCCATATTCGTATCGTCTGTTGCGCTGAACGCCCAAAATCAAGCCATCAAATTGGACGCAAATAGAACCGTGGCACCTGAATGTGGCTGTGAAATAGTAGCATCACAAGATGTTAGCTGCTATAATGGAAGCGATGGATTTGCTACTGTAGAAGGAGCAGGAACTGGTGCTCCTTTTTCTTTTATTTGGAGTGATGGACAAACAACTGCAACTGCAGTTGGATTGAGCGCAGGCACTTATTTTGTTGAAGTATATAACAGTACTGGCGAAATATGTAGTAGTATATGTGATATTACTATTGAGGAACCTGATGAAGTAACAATTAGTGCTGAAGGTACAGATGTTTCATGTTATGAT
>JAZBOW010000292.1:0-9842 GCA_036351335.1 Bacteroidales bacterium
GCAACGGCTTTTGGTTATTACGGTGATCCGAACTTGTTACCGGAAGATATGTATAAATCAGAAATCGCAAAACGCAGTCGAAAAGCTATAGATGAGATAATTTTTACAGACAATTTTGGAGAGAATACAACACTTTTTAAGAAATAATTGACAATGAAATTCCTATCAATCATCCTAATACCACTTTTTTTTATGCTTTCATGTCAGCATATGTCGAATAAAAAAGACACGGGTGAACAAAAAATAGAAACCAAAAAAAGGGTTCAGGTACCAGAATTCAATGCCGATTCTGCTTATCATTTTGTTGATACACAAGTATCCTTCGGACCTCGTGTTTCCGGAATGGAATCGCATGAGCAATGTGCCGATTGGCTTGTAACAAAGTTGAGATCATACAGTGATACGGTGATGGTGCAGCCTTTTAAGGCCAGAACATATGACAATATAACCAGGCATGGCAAAAATATCATCGCTTCTTTTAATATGGGAATGCCAAAAAGAGTATTGCTAATGGCGCATTGGGATACACGCCCTTTTGCCGATTATGACGAAGATGAAACGAAGCACCGTGAACCTATTGATGGTGCCAATGATGGCGCAAGCGGTGTAGGCGTTTTGCTTGAAGTTGCGCGGCAATTCGGTTTAAAAGCACCCGATGTAGGAGTCGACATTGTATTTTTTGATTTGGAAGACTGGGGACCGCCAACTGATCTGGATATGTACAATGAGGAATACTGGGGACTTGGTTCGCAATACTGGTCGAAAAACCCGCACGTATTTGGATATAAAGCTTCCTATGGTATTTTGCTAGATATGGTTGGTGCTGCGGATCCTACATTCAGAAAAGAATATTTCTCCCGCCAATACGCTGAATTTGTTTTGGATAAAGTTTGGCAGAGGGCTTTCGATTTAGGTTACGGAAATTACTTTTTAGATGAAGATGGAGCTGCTATTAATGATGACCATGTGTTTGTAAATAAATACGCAAAGATTCCATCAATTGATATTATCCATTTAAACCCGGCCAGTAGCAATAAAAGTTTTTTCAAACACTGGCACACCCTGGGCGACAATATGAATCAGATTGATAAGCAAAGTTTGAAAATGGTGGGCAGGGTTGTGTTAGATGTAGTCTATCACGAATAAAGTTTTCCGCATTTAAAACGGTGTAATCGTAATACCTACTGAAATAGGAGCTATTTCGGGGCCTCTTCCTTTTTCAAACACGTCAGAAAGCTGGTAGTATGCGTAAATGCTTGCAACTTTATAACCAACGCGCATGGTAAAGCCATATGACCAATCCTGAAGCTGACGAATTGTTTTGGTGGTCTCCTTTACCATTATTTCTTCATCATAACGGTCACCCTTGTACTTTTGTTTGCTATCAATTTTGTAGCCCACTTTGAATCCGGGAACAAGTTTAAATCCATTCTTCCAACGTAATTTTACTTCAATAGGCAAATCTAGATATACCAGATTTATTTTACTTTTCCTGTATTCAACACTGCTTGGTATACTTACAAATTTAATAGTATCCGCTTTTATGTCTTCAATAACGGAATTGGAATACATATTATGATTTCTTATTCCCAAACCCACAGCAAATGAAGCAAGTTCTTGTTTCCCGATGGGCATATTATACTGCATAAATGCTGTTGCCCCCTGCTGTATGGTCCTCAGTTCAAAAAACTGGTCCATGTATGGTGGGTTTATATCGTACATCCAGATGTCGGTAAAAACATCCACACCAACTGTAAATTTACGTTTGGCACTTTCACTTATCACCTGAGAAACAGCTTCAAAGCTGAACGACATTAAAAGGATGGTTACTAAGAAAATATGTACTTTTTTCATTTTTTACTTTTTATGTGTGCAAAGATAATATTTGCAACGATAAACCGCAGCACTATTCCTGCAGCAAACCGTCAATAATATTTTTCATTTTATCTGAATTCCAGCGCGCCGCACCTTTTTTATTAATTACCACAGTACCATTTTTACTAATTAAAAAAGTTGCCGGTATACTCTCTGAGGCAAAATCACCGGGTGTGCTTGTATAAATATAAAATGGTAGGGTCTCATACCCATGCTTTTCAGCAAATGTATTTATCTTATCCGGATGCTCGTTGGAAACCAATACAAAATGTATTTTATCTTTGTAAGCATCATGTAAATCGGCAATGCCCGGCAGCTCCCCAATACAAGGTGGACACCAAGTAGCCCAGAAATTTAAAAAAACAGGTTTGTCATTTAATGTGGCAAGAGAAATGACGTTTCCCTGCATATCATAAAATTGCCAGTTTTTCGCCTGGTCATTAATGGTAAATTGATTATCGGATGACAATTCCGAAGGGGGCATCGAGACCATCCTGATAAAAAAAGAAGAAACCTCTTTTCGGGTTCCGGGAATAATCAGCAATACAAGAAAAATGATAAAAAGAAAATCAGTGATAATGCTGAAAGTCTTTTTCTTTTTAAAGTAGTTCTTTACGTAATTGCGTGCTGAGAAAGCCATAAATTCGGGGGGCTGTAAGTATGATCCTACGGTTTTGTCAAACCGGCTCTTTTATCTAAAAGTTCATCTATTTGTTCAGGCGTGAGGTTTGGATCAGTGAGCATTTCATCAATCTTTTTTATGTCGTTTCCCAAATCATCCATATCAATTACAGGGATATCATCATCCTGTTCAATAAGCTCATAATCTTCGCCAAGCTCCTCCCTTAGTTGTTTTACGAGTGTTCTTACCATTTCTCTTACAGGCTCACCAAACTGGCCTTGCAACTGATAAGCGATTTGGTCTTTCATGTTTTCGTAGTTGTTAAAGAAGAACTGAAACTGCTGGAGCATATTCTTATCAATACCCGGCACCTCGTCTATCGACTTATCTTCCATCAGCTTTTTAAAAAGCCGGAATAGCTCATCTAATTCCTGTCTGAATTTTTCGTCTTCCATGATAGCAGCAAAATTAGTTATATTTTATTTTTTTAATGGATTTGTTAACTGTTATTAACAAACAAACAGGAAGTTATCAAAAATTAAACCAAGCTTTTCTCTTTACGCAGGAAACCCTGGACAAATGCGATTAAAAGTACTAAAGCACTGATAAATACGGAAACGCGTGCAATATAATCGCCGTTTCTCACATAGTATGTCAATTTGTCGTTGGCGTTTATCTGTTGGCTGATTACGGCAGGTTTCCAGTATTCGGTACGCTGGAATACATCACCCCGTTGGTTAATGAATGCCGAAATACCGGTATTTGCTGACCGGGCAATACTTCGCCGCGTTTCAATGGCTCGCAATACTGAAAAAAGAAAATGCTGCCGATGCCCTGGTGTATCTCCCCACCAGCCGTCGTTGGTAATTACGAAAATCATGGTAGCGCCTTCACGTATCCTTTTAATGACAAATTCACCATACACGGATTCATAACAAATGATGGGTGCTACTTTTTGTCCTTTTTTGGTAGTTAAAACTAATATTTCATTATCAGTCCCAAGGCTTCCAACGGTTCCTCCAAGGTCGATGGCCATCTTTTCAAGGGGCTTTAAAATACCCCACGAAGGCATGTTTTCAACACCAGGTGTAAGTTTAGACTTGTGATATACCTGGATGTTTAACGTGGTATCAATAAGAAATGCCGTGTTGTAAGAATAATAGTATGTTTCGCTGTTGTGAAATTTCCTGGCTGCGTGGCCGGGTGTCTCATTTTTATCCAGTTCACGATGGGTTGAAGCACCGATGATTATGGACAGTTGCGGATTATCTGTAGCATACTTTTTAAGTTCCCGGATTAACGGTGACGATTCAAGATGGCTTTCCCAGATACTTCTGACGCCATCATACAATGTCGATTCGGGAAAGACAAGAAAATCGGTGGTGTTTGTCACTTGCTGATCAGCCAATGAAAGGTTTTTATTCAATAAAATCATTGGATCCTTATCATACTGTTCGTTGTATGGATCTGTATTGGGCTGTACCACCACCACTTCGATAGGGTCTTCCTTTTCTTCGTATTGGTTGTAAATGATGAAAGAAATGGTCATCGGTACAAATAGCAGAAATATCAATAAAATGCGGTTTAAAATAAGGAGTGGTTTATTGGCTTTTGTCAGAGCCAGTTTAATAATGTGATAAACAAGAATATTTACCATGATCACCCAGGCTGTTCCGCCCAAAGTACCGGTATATTCATACCATTGAATCCATGTTGGGGTAGAAGCAAACACGTTTCCCAGGTTCAGCCACGACCAGGTGAGATCCCAGTTCATATGGAAATACTCCCAGCTTATCCAGTAAAATAACAGGATGATAAATCCTTTCTGGTTTTGGAAAAGCTTGACTTTACTGATATGGAATAAGTAGAAAACAACGGAAATAAAAAGTGAGTTCAAAGCAATTGCCAGCAAGGAGCCCACATCTGTCGAATACCATATCCACCAAGTGGTTAATGCATTCCAGGTGATAAAAGCCAGCCAGGCATACCAGAAAGCACCTCTTTTTTTATGATCGCCAAGATATTGCTGAATGAAAAGAAGGGGCACCAGCGCGATAAAAATGAGGGGTGCAAAGCCATTTTCAGGCCAGGAAGCTGCTAACAGGAAGCCGCTTGAAAGTGACAAAAGGAGTAAATGTATTCGTTTCATTTCAAAACTTGTAATATGCTAAATTATAGGAATTCTTGTTAAAAGGAATCGAACGACTTAAAGAAATGGTGGTCTCTTTTCCAATTGGAAAAGTTTAGAACCCATGAATCCGATCACTTTTTCCCAGTAACCTTCTTCAAAATGACAGTCGGAATGACCTTTTTCGGGCAATTTCCAGAGTTCGATCTTGTCTTTGTTTCCTTTTTCGAAGAGTTTTTCACCTTGTGTTATGGGAACCGTCTTATCTTTTTCTCCATGAATCAATAAAAAATCAGCAGAGGCATTTTGGATATGGTTCACCGGGGCAATATCAGAAAATTTGAAACCCACTTTGTACTGTGCATATTTGAGGGACGCCCAGATGATGGGTGTTGGGATATGCCTGTCTGTTAGTTGTTTATTCATCACGGACTGAGGTTCTGCAAAAGCACCAACGGTAATCACTGCTTTAATCCGGTCGTCATGAGCGGCAGCATAAATGGAGGCAGCACCTCCAATAGAAAGGCCAAGCAGCCCAACGTTTATTGAATTTATCCATCCTTGTTTGGAAGTATATTCTATTGTTGCCAGTATATCTTCTGCAAATTTCAACATGGTCGAATGCTGATCGGCATCGCTACTGCCATGGTTCCTCGAGTCAAAAGCGACAAGGTTGAAGCCTGTTTTATGAAACTTTTCAATATAGGGCATCATCCGGCCTGCATTGCGTCCCCAGCCATGCACCAAAACCAGTAATGGAGCTTTCTCCTTGCCAGGTATCCACCAACCATAAAGCCAACAGTTATTCTTTGTAGGGATAGTAATTTCTTTATATGGAATGTCTATATCTTCGGGCGTTTTATCATGTGGCCTGACCGGATTTTTAAAAGCCTTTAGGATCAGCAAGAATAAAACGAATGCAATGAGCAGTAGAATAACGAGTATCCATATAAAGATCAACATACCAGCGTTTTAATATAAAAAATCGTTGTAGGGATACCTGATAGTGTGTATTTCACGGATATTTTTATAGAGCAAATCCTTAAATGCCTGGAAATTTTCTTTGGTTTTAGCCGAGAGGAAAATGCATGGATGGTTATCTTTGGCCATCCAACTTAATTTTAATTCTTCCAGACTGATATTCTCCCTCGTGGAGGGTGTCAGGTCATCTTCTTCTTTTTCAACAAAGCTGTAGGCATCTATTTTATTAAATGCCATGACGACTGGCTTATCAGCAGCACCGATTTCCAAAAGTGTTTCATTTACCGTTTGTATCTGGTCTTCAAATTCAGGATGGGAAATATCCACCACATGAACAAGAATATCAGATTCGCGCACTTCATCCAATGTAGATTTAAATGACTCAACCAGGCCATGAGGAAGTTTCCTGATAAAACCTACCGTATCTGAAAGCAGAAATGGCAGATTTTCAATCACCACTTTTCTTACAGTTGTATCCAGTGTGGCAAATAATTTATTCTCAGCGAAAATATCTGACTTACTAATGAGGTTCATCAGCGTTGATTTGCCCACGTTGGTGTAGCCCACCAGCGCCACCCTTACCATTTTCCCCCTGTTTTTGCGTTGGGTAGCTTTTTGCTTGTCAATCTGAACCAGTTTTTTCTTCAGCAATGAAATTTTATCGCGAATGATACGGCGGTCGGTTTCGATCTCCGTTTCACCGGGACCTCGCAATCCGATACCTCCCCGTTGCCTTTCTAGGTGGGTCCACATACCAGTCAATCGTGGAAGCAAATATTGATATTGTGCCAGCTCCACCTGCGTTTTGGCATGTGACGTCTGGGCTCTTTTTGCGAAGATATCAAGGATGAGGTTGGTCCTGTCCAGGATTTTACATTCCAGCTCTTTTTCCAGGTTTCTGATTTGAGATGCGCCCAATTCATCATCAAAAACCACCATGTCAATCTCGGCTGCTTTTACGTATTGCTTAATTTCGTCTAATTTTCCTGAGCCCACAAAGGTTTTGGAATTGGCAGATGGCAATGACTGCAAAAAGCGTGTTTCGACAATACCTCCGGCGGTTTGAACCAAAAATGCCAGTTCATCCAGGTATTCTTCGGCTTTAGTTTTATCAATATCGCTTGTTACCAATCCCACCAATACCGCTCTTTCAGGAATTTCTTTCAGGCTACTCTCTTTTTTTTCCAGCATATTTAGTGGATCTCAGATAATGTTTTAAAGGGTTAGTAGATTTTTCTAAAGCCGATTATTTCCCTTACTTCACGAACAGTTTTCTGTGCATTGGCCCTTGCTTTTTCTGCACCCATATCAATTACTTTTTTGATGTATGTGTCATTCTTTGAAAGCTCATTTATTTTCTCATAAAATGGTGCCGTGAAGCTAATAATATCTTCAGCGAGTTGCTTTTTCAGATCGCCATATCGGATGTTGCAGTTGTTATAGGCTTCATCAAAATAAGAAACAGTATCTTCAGTTGAAACTACCTTCATTAAGTTGAACAGGTTTTGAATGGGTTCAGGCTTTTCCTGGTTCATTTCAGTGGGGCCGCTGTCGGTAACAGCACGCATCACTTTTTTGCGGATAGATTTAGGGTCTTCTCCTAAAAATACCGCGTTTCCTTCACCTTCCGATTTCCCCATTTTTCCGGAACCGTCAAGCCCTGGTATTTTCACCAATTCCTGGTCGAAATTATACGCTTTCGGAATTGGGAAATAATCTACTTTGTACATGCGGTTGAACCTGCGTGCAAATGTTCTTGTCATTTCAAGATGTTGCTCCTGGTCTTTTCCTACCGGCACCAAATGTGCCCGTTGAATGATAATATCGGAAGCCATCAGTGTTGGGTAGGTCAACAATCCGGCATTTACATTTTCGGGTTGTTTTCGGGCTTTTTCTTTGAAGGTGGTGACCCTTTCCAACTCGCCCAAATAGGCATTCATGTTCAGAAACAGGTAAAGTTCAGCAGTTTCAGGGATGTCGCTTTGCAGGTAAAGTGTGGCTTTTTCCGGATCAAGACCGGCAGCAAGGTATTCTATCACCACCTGGCGAACATTGCTCTGCAAATCCTTTGGATTCGGATGTGTGGTAAGCATATGATAGTCGGCAATGAAAAAATAACATTCATTGGTTTCCTGCATTTTTACAAAATTCTTTACAGCCCCAAAATAATTTCCAAGGTGCAGGTTTCCCGTCGGGCGGATTCCGCTGAGTACAATTGGCTTTTTTTCCATGGCGGCAAAAATAGTAAAAAAGCATATGGCTTTAAGCGGTTAGTGAATGACAAAGGGATTTAAAAAAGCCTGTTAAGTTTAACTTAACAGGCTACTATGAAAAAAGTTATATGATTATAAATTCTTTTTTACCAGATAAAAGTCGATTTTTTCATCGTAAGCTCCATCAATGCGTTCCTGCATTTCATCAAGAGTTTTTGGCGGAGGAACGATTACTTTATCACCGGGCACCCAATTCAGCGGCATGGCCACTTTATACTTGTCGGAAGTTTGTAACGCTTTCAATACCCTGATAATCTCGTCCATATTACGACCGACATTGAGAGGATAATACATGATAAGACGGATCTTCTTACTTGGATCAATGAAAAATACAGCTCGTACAGCAGCAGTTTCATGTTCGTTGGGTTGCAACATGCCATATAATTTCGACACCTTCATATCCAGGTCGGCAATGATCGGGAAATCAAAATAAATGCCAGTTTTTTCTTTTACATTGTTTACCCAGGCCAAATGCGAGTGGATGCTGTCGATACTCAAACCGATCAACTCGGTGTTCAATTCGTCAAACTCGTTTTTGCGTGTGGCAAAACCACTCATTTCAGTAGTACATACTGGTGTAAAGTCGGCAGGGTGTGAGAACATCACAATCCATTTGTCTTTCGCGTAATCAGAAAATTTGATATTTCCTTTTGTCGTGATGGCTTCAAAATCCGGAGCCATGTCGCCAATTCTTGGCATAGTGTTCATTACTTCATTTTCCATGTTATTTTCTTTTTTAATTAATAATTTGGTTTTTTATCCTATGAATGAGGTATACATCCATACCAGTTTTTCCTGTTCACGGATATAATCGCTCATTAAACTATTCGTTCCTTCGTCATCAGCTTCGCCGGAGAGGCTTAAAATCTCTCTTTGCTTCCTGATCAGAATTGAGAAACTGCTGATGATGTTCTCAATGTCTTTTATTCCGTCTTTGGTTTCGGTTGCTTCCTTAATTTCAGAGCGTTGTAAATAATCACTATACCTGTAAGAAGGCTCATGTTCAAGGGTCAGAATACGCTCGGCTATTTCATCTATTTTGATGATGAGGTCGTTGTACAATTCTTCAAATTTGGCATGCAGCTCGAAAAATTTCTCACCTTTAATATTCCAGTGAAATCCTCTTACGTTGGTATAAAATACCTGGTAATTGGCCAGCAGATCATTCAGCTTAAGTGACAATTCAGATGCGATATTTTTATCAATTCCTATGTGGTTCATGTTAATTTTTTTAATGTTTTAAAATCAAGTACAAAAATACAACGCCTACAATCATTTGTCAAATCAATATTATTTATAATAAGATAGAAAATATCTATATTTGTACCATGATCACACTGATACAACTCGAATACTTGGTGGCTGTCGACACCTACAGGCATTTTGTAACCGCGGCAGAAAAGTGCTTTGTAACGCAACCGACCTTGAGCATGCAAATAAAAAAAATGGAAGAAGAGCTTGATGTGATGCTATTTGACAGAAGTAAACAGCCTGTGGTGCCTACAATAGTTGGCGAAAAGATCATTGAGCAGGCAAGGATCGTGCTGGCGGAAGCCAAAAAAGTGAAACTCAGGGCTGATGAATCCAAGAATGAATTGTCAGGCGAGTTACGGATTGGCATTATCCCAACTATTGCTCCTTATTTGCTGCCCAGGTTTACAGGGCGTTTTAAGAGAAACCATCCCAACATTCACATTAAAATTGAAGAAACCGTAACGGAACGAATTGTGAAACTGCTTAAAAAAGATTTATTGGATATAGGCATATTGGTGACCCCACTGCATGACGATAAGATAAATGAAATGCCATTATACTACGAGGAAATGATGGTATATGCCAGCACATACCATAAATTATCGCAGCAAGCGGGCATTGGTATAAAGGATATGGAAACGCCCGGCATCTGGTTGCTCAGCGATGGGCATTGTTTCAGGCACCAAGTGGTGAATTTGTGTAATATACA
>JAZBOW010000293.1:0-7683 GCA_036351335.1 Bacteroidales bacterium
ATTTAAAGAACGTAAAAACCTTGAAAGTCAACTAAGTGGGGTCAGCGCCTATTTCAAAAAAGAATTAATTCAAGGCAACAACCAACATTTACTGAAACTTCAGGAGCAGATCAATCTGTACTTCCTAAAAAAGCTTAAGAAGTTTGACCTTCCACTTGATTTGGCCGGTACAGCTTTTCAAAAATCCGTTTGGGAGGCACTATTGAAAATTCCATATGGCAGCACGGTTTCATACCTTGAATTATCGAAAACCATGGGTAATGTTAAAGCGATACGGGCAGTTGCCAATGCCAACGCTGCAAATAAAATTGCGATAGTGATTCCCTGTCATCGTGTGATTGGTGCTGATGGTAATTTAACAGGTTATGCAGGTGGTTTGTGGCGAAAAAAACGACTCTTGCATCTCGAAGATCTAAGCGGGAATAAACAACTAAGTTTGTTGGATATCCTTTAAAATTGCCCACAACAAGAAGTATATTTAGTAACTTGCAGGCACATAATTATATACTTTTATTATACTAAAGTCAATTTATGAAACCAACGCTTTTAATACTTGCCGCGGGTCTTGGCAGCCGCTATGGTGGTGTAAAACAAATGGATAAGATAGGACCTTCGGGGGAAAGTATTATCGATTATTCGGTATATGATGCCATAAGGGCAGGTTTTAAAAAAGTTGTTTTTGTGCTCAATTCAAAAATAATCGATGATTTTAAAACGATTTACGAACCGCGCTTAAAAAATAAGATCAAAACCGAATACATTTTACAGGAATTAAACCATTTGCCGGAAGGTTATACTTGCCCACCAAACCGATTGAAACCATGGGGAACAGGTCATGCCGTGTTGGTTGCCGAAAAATATATTCATGAGCCTTTTGCTGTGATCAATGCCGACGATTTTTACGGTGCACAGGCCTATCAACTCATTGCTGATTTTCTGATAAATGCTGAAAATTCACAAAATAATTTTGCCATGGTAGGCTTCATTTTGAAAAATACCCTTTCCAACCATGGTACAGTATCGCGGGGCATCTGCCGGGTAGATAATGGACTTTTAACCGAAGTAATAGAAAGAACCCAAATCCACAAGCAAGGAAATCAGGTTGTTTATGGTAGCAAAGGAAATGAGATACCCATCAGTGGTGAGTCTATCGTGTCCATGAACTTTTGGGGATTCACACCTGAATATTTTAAACAAACAGGCAAGGAATTTCAGAAATTTATTCAAAAGAATTTCGACCAACTTGATGCGGAATTTTATATGCCCTTTGCGCTCAGCCAACTTTTAAAATCAAATGAAGCAACATGTGAGGTGTTGACAAGTAACAGCAAATGGTTTGGTGTAACCTATAAAGAAGATAAAGAAGCCACGATTGAGAAAATCACAAGCCTGATCAAACAAGGGGTATACCCAGAAAACCTATGGAGATAAATGTATTTAAACAATTGATGATTCAATTTTAAAAATGATGGATTCCGAATACGACTTAATACGCCCTTATGATCAGGAAGAGATACCCGATGCCATTCAGCGCATTACGGAAGATCCTTTATTTCAAAAATTGCTTAATTACCTGTTTCCTGATGAAGAACACCCAGCTTTAAGGCGCACAATTCAGCAATCAAGAACACGTTTTGAATTTCAAAAGAGCTTTATGTACCGGGTCATTCAATCGATAGTCAAAAAAACCTCTGATGAATTGATCTTTTCCAGGCTAGAATCTCTTGAAAAAGATAAAGGCTATGTTTTTATTGCCAACCATCGCGATATTATCCTGGACTCCTCATTACTCGCCATGGGTCTGATGGAGAGCGGACTCAAAACATCAGAAATAACATGGGGCAATAACCTGATGATATCACCTTTTATTGTTGATGTAGGTAAAGTAAACGGTATGATCACTGTTTTCAGGGAAGGTAGCCCGAAAGAAATGCTGAAAAATTCGCAAAGGCTTTCATCTTACATTCGAAACAATATCACGGCACGCAACCAGTCGGTTTGGATTGCACAGCGAAAAGGCCGCTCAAAAAATGGAAATGACACCACCGATGTGAGTGTATTAAAAATGCTCAGTTTGTCAGGTGAGCAAAAACCACCTGAGTCTCTGAAAGATTTAAATATAACCCCCGTTTCAATATCCTATGAATGGGAACCCTGCGACTTATTGAAAGTGCGTGAATTATTCATCTCCAAACAAACCGCCTATGTAAAAAATAAGGATGAAGATCTATTCAGTATTATTGGCGGGGTAGTTGCCGATAAGGGTAGAATTCAGATAACTATAGGTGAAAATATCAATGATAGCCTTCAGACTATTGACACTTCTGTGCATAACAACCTCATCATTGAACAAATCGCCCACCTTATAGATAAGCAAATACACCAAAACTACCACCTTTGGCCCTCTAATTACCTAGCATATGATATGCTGGAGAATGCATCAAAATTTGCAGATAAATATGATGAAAGTACACGGAACCGTATTAACCATAAACTTAAAGAACTCTTTGAAAGTGTCGATGGACCTAAAGAGGAGCTAACAACTCTTTTTCTTAAATTATATGCCAATCCGGTTTATAACAAAAAAATTTAGACACCGGGATCTCCTCAACTTCCTATAATATTACGTTACACGTAAGGTGATTCAATTATACTCGTCTAATCAAGCAATTTAAATAATGATATTAGATGAGGTCTTTATTTTTAACCGGATGCATCTTGCTAAGTAGTTTGTTTGCAAAAAGCCAGGGATGCAGTGATGCAGGCGCCTGTTCTATCGAAACATTTGAATTTGATGAAAACACCCACGCTCCTGATCAAAAAATAAAATTGAATTATGATCAAACTATTGGATTGGGAGAGAAATTCATATTCATTTCTCAATCCACTCTTGGTATTCAATACCGTTTAATGTCAACAGGCACCCGCTTTGAAATTCGGGTTCCATTCATTTTTACCTTCGGGAACCTGGGGCATACAAGTGGTGTTGGCGACCTTATACTCTCCGTTTCTCAGGATATTTTTAAAGATAAAGCGTTTCAATGGACGGCCCTGATTGGTGGTCGATTGAAAACCAATAATTCAGACTTCTCTTACGATGATCTGCCCTTACCTATGGCTTACCAAACCAGTCTTGGAACTAATGACATAATTTTGGGAACACAATATGCCCGTTCCCTCTGGAGCCTCTATTTTGCCTACCAGCATCCTTTCGGTATTAATAACAACACTTACCTTGTCCCTAAAGAAGAAACCGACCCAAATAAACAATATTATGAATCAGCCTACTTAAACCGGGGTGATGACCTCTACTTGAGGGCTCAGTATTATCTGACTTTGAGAAAGGAAAATGGTTTACTTTTTAACCTGCTTGGGATTTATCGCATTCAGCAAAGCGAAATATTAAAAAATGATAAACGTGTGAAACTTGATGGTTCATCAGGGTTTACGCTAAACATAGGGATAACATATCAAAAGCAATTGAAAAAAAACCGTGAATTTAGTCTGATTCTTGCCTTTCCTGTAATTGACAAAGATTATCGTGCCGATGGACTCACAAGAAATATTGTGATCGGACTAAGTTTTAGGAACCTGTAATCAGTTTTGCCACTCAACTAAGGTATTTACTGTATTTTTCATTATGATTTCTATTTTAGTAGCATTATTGTAACTTTGCGTTTTTTATTAAGCTTCAATTCTATTGGCAGAATGATTACTATATCTAAGGAACAATTGGGTTTGGTTGAATACCAGCGTATTCTCTTTGATAAAGATTCGATTACCATATCTGAACATACACTTAAAGAAGTTGAAAAATGCTTTTTGTTTCTTAAAGAATTTTCAGTGAATAAAGTGATATATGGTGTGAATACAGGTCTCGGCCCAATGGCACAATATAGAATTGACAATGAAGAACTTATAAACCTTCAATACAACCTTATCAGGAGTCATGCCGCGGGTAGTGGAAAACCACTTCAGGCTATGTACGTCAAAGCAGCTATGATTTCCAGGCTAAAAAGCCTGTCTCTTGGTTACTCCGGCATTCATACTGACGCGGTTAAATTGTTATCAATTCTCATTAATAAAGATATTATTCCCTACATTCCAGAACATGGTGGTGTGGGTGCAAGCGGTGATTTGGTGCAATTATCGCATCTGGCGTTGGTATTAATAGGTGAAGGTGAAGTGATGCATGAAGGAACAAGAAAGGCAACTGCAGAAGTTTTTAAAGAGCATCAAATTCAACCATTAAAAGTTCATTTAAGAGAAGGACTTGGATTGATAAATGGCACATCAGTGATGTCGGGTATCGGTATTGTAAATACCATTTACGCCAAAAGACTAATCAACTGGTCTGTTTTGGCTTCTGCTATGATCAACGAAATTGTTCAGTCATTTGATGACCATTTTTCACTTGAGTTAAATTCCACTAAAAAGCACCGCGGCCAGCAGGTAATTGCTAATGCCATGCGCAACACACTAGTTGACAGTAAACTGATAGAAAAACGAGGCGATCACCTTTATAACGGGAAAATTGAGGAAAAGATATTTAAACAGAAAATACAGGAGTATTACTCGCTAAGATGTGTACCTCAGATACTTGGTCCGGTATGCGACACCATCAAAAATGTGGAAAGCGTACTGGTAGATGAATTAAACTCGGTAAACGACAACCCGATTGTCGACATCAACACCAAAACGGTTTACCATGGAGGAAATTTTCATGGTGATTATGTGTCATTCGAAATGGACAAGTTAAAAATTGGTATCACCAAGCTATCAATGCTGGCTGAAAGACAGGTGAACTTCTTAATGAACCACAAGTTGAATGAAATATTACCACCGTTCGTAAACCTGGGCACCTTAGGTCTGAATCTGGGCTTGCAGGGCACACAATTTACAGCTACTTCAACCGTGGCTGAAAATCAAACACTCTCCAACCCCATGTATATCCACAGCATACCCAATAACAATGACAATCAGGATATTGTAAGCATGGGCACCAATGCGGCACTGATGGCTAAAAAAGTGATACAAAACACTTTTGAGGTGCTGGCTATTGAATATCTTGCCATCATTCAGGCCATCGACTACCTCTCATTTGAAAATAAGCTTGCATCCACTACAAAAAAAGCCTATTTCGAATTGCGGAAAATCGTTCCGGTTTTTACCGAAGACACACCCCGTTATACGGATTTGGAAAAAATAAAGGAATATTTGCTTGCTTCTACACCTAAAATCATCTATTAGCCATGAGATATGCTTTAGTTACAGGCGGATCAGGAGGAATTGGCAGCGCTATCTGCCTAAAACTTTCGCAATTGGGGTATCCGGTATTGATTCATTATCATCATAACCTTGAAGCAGCGAAAGAGGTTATGAAACAAATTACAAATAATAAAAACCAGTCGGAATTAATACAATTTGATGTAACCAACTCCAATGAAGTAAAAGAAACACTTGAAAAGTGGGGCGAAGCGCATCCTGATGATTATATTGCCGTACTGGTAAACAATGCAGGCACATCAAAAGATGAATTGATGGTATGGATGGAAAACGATACATGGGCTTCGGTGATTGATACCAACCTGAATAGTTTTTATCATGTAACCTCCAAACTTTTAAAGAACATGATTGTTAATAAGTTTGGACGTATTATTAATGTTGTTTCCTTGTCGGGACAAAAGGGGCTACCAGGACAAACCAATTATGCTGCTGCAAAAGCAGGTGTAATTGGCGCCACCAAATCGCTGGCACAAGAAGTAGGCAAAAAGAAAATTACTGTAAACGCGGTTGCTCCGGGATACATAAAAACCGGAATGACAGAGAATTTGGATGAAAAGGAATTAAAGAAATTGATACCCGTGAATAGGTTCGGGACTCCGGAAGAAGTGGCTGAAATAGTTGGGTTTCTAGCTTCCGAGGGTGCTTCGTATATCACCGGTGAAGTGATAAAAGTAAACGGAGGGCTGTATACCTAAAACCTTTAAAAGACGTATGGGCGAGAACAGAGTTGTCATAACAGGCATGGGCGTTTATTCTACCATTGGTAAGAATATCGAAGAAGTTACTGAATCCCTTTATAAGGGCAAGTCAGGAATCATGCTCGACGCTGAAAGAAAAGCTTATGGTTTCAGGTCATCATTAACCGGAGCTATTGAACGGCCCAATTTAAAAGGAATACTCTCACGGAGAGAACGGGTTGGCTTGCCGGAACAAGGAGAATACGCCTATATAGCCACCATGGAAGCGCTTAAAAACGCACGAATCGACCAGGATTTCTTAAACCGCTATGAAGTAGGTATTTTATACGGAAACGACAGTTCGTCCACATCTGTTGTGGAGGCTGCTGATATAATCCGGGAGAAACAAGGCACCTTGCGCATTGGCTCAGGTTCTATTTTCCAATCGATGAACTGCACCGTTTCAATGAACCTATCGGTCATTCTCAAATTAAAAGGCATTAATTTCACGATAAGTGGTGCTTGTGCCAGCGGTTCGCATTCTATCGGACTTGGCTATTTATTGATCAAGCAAGGCTTACAGGACACCATTATTTGTGGAGGTGCACAGGAAGTGAATGCCCTGGCCACAGGTAGTTTTGATGCACTGGGCGCATTCTCGATTAGAGAAGATGAACCCACCAAAGCATCCAGACCTTTCGACAGGGACCGTGACGGATTGGTGCCGAGTGGAGGTGGCGCTACCATCATACTTGAAAGTTATGATACAGCCGTAAAAAGAGGAGCGCCTATTCTTGGAGAAGTACTGGGTTATGGCTTTTCATCGAACGGTGAACATATTTCGGTACCCAATGTGGATGGGCCTGTTCGCTCGCTGGAAATGTCATTAAAAGGTGCCAATCTCAAACCTGGGGAAATTGATTATCTGAATGCGCATGCCACATCAACCCCTGTTGGCGATGCCAATGAAGCACAGGCTATTTACAAAGTATTCAATAAAGGACGCATTCCGGTGAGTTCCACAAAATCAATGACAGGACATGAAATGTGGATGGGTGGTGCCAGCGAAGTGATCTACTCACTTATCATGGCCCACAATTCATTCATTGCACCCAATATCAATTTTGAAAACCCTGATGAGTATTCAAAATACCTCAATATTGTCACAAGTACCAAAGAACAAAAAATTGATACTTTTTTATCCAATTCATTTGGCTTTGGCGGCACAAATTCATCCTTAATTGTGAGGAAACTTTAATATTGCTGAAATTTTTTCCAGACATTTTATTTTTTTGAATTTAATAGTACTTTTGTAGCACTGAAATCATCTAGTAAAAGATAATGAGCAGAGAAGACGTGGTAACGATCGTTAATGATTTTTTAATTGACGAATTTGAACTTGAAGAGAGTCAGCTAGCGCCTGACGCACTTATGAAAGAAGACCTTGACATAGAGAGTCTCGATTTTGTTGATATTGCCGTAATCATTGAAAAGGAATTCGGTTTGAAGGTAACCAGCGAACAAATGATCAAAATTAAAAAACTGGAAGACCTTTACAACTTCGTTATTGACCAGTCGAAAAACTAATGGCTAACTGGAAAGGCCAAACCAGAGGTGGCGCGGCCGGATACCGGTTTTTTATATTTATCCTGAAATACCTGGGCATCAGGTTCACCTACTTTTTCCTGAATTTTGTGGTCACGTATTTCGTACTTTTCTC
>JAZBOW010000294.1:0-2838 GCA_036351335.1 Bacteroidales bacterium
ACAACACCTATTTTTTCTTCTCAAAAAGATATAGTTCTCCTCCAAATAGTGGCTGGAAAGGAGTTACAAAAGGGGAAGTATATTGGGTTAATTCAATTGAGATTTTTAAGCACAGAGATAAATAGTATGAATTAAAAAATGAAACCAAAATTAAACTATTGCCAACAATAAAGAGAAATTTGCGTTTGATGCATAATTGGTGTATATTTGCATCACTATATTTATAGCTATGGCACGACAAAGTATTTCTTTTACCGAACCCAATGATGAATGGGTGAAGGCCCAGGTTGAGAGTAAAGAGTATTCCAGTAAAAGTGAACTAATCAACGACTTGATCAGACAAGCCCGAAAGCAAAACGCTCAAATTGACTGGATTCGGGCGAAACTGGAAAGAGCAGAAAAAAGTGGATTTACCGAAGATAGCAAAGAACAAATTCTTGCTAAATCAAAGTCCATGCTAAATGGCTAAATACCGAATAAGTAATCAAGCCAAGGAGGACTTGATTCGCATTCACCAGTTTGGAGTTAGTAAATTCGGCATGGATCAGGCTGATAAATATTTCAATTCATTTTTTGACTATTTCGAATTTATAGCGCAGCAACCTTTTTCCTTTACATCCGTAGACTACATCAAACCAGGATACAGACGTTGTGTTTGCGGTGTTGATACTATTTATTATCGTATTACAGACAATGAGGTTGAAATAATGGCAATCGTCGGTCGTCAGGATCTTACTGATCTACTTTGATCCAAAAAGAATAACTGTTGCCAACAACGGGTATAACCTGCCTACCGGCAGGCAGGTTAATTGTTGTATCCAAGTTGCATCAAACTCGTACATTCTAAGAAAAATAAAGTTGACCATGAAAATAAGTACAAGCAGTTCTGTTAACGCTAAAAGGCAAATATATAATGAATGTTAAGTTAATTTTCGCCCTGGTATTTAGCGCTCAAATACTTGGCCTTTCATTTTTCCTTCCAAGGTTTCTCTTGTTTAACATTGTAAAAAACAATAAGAAGTCCTTATTAACTAATCCCTTAATCAAAAGGTATAAACTTCTGAATACTGTTAATGTAGCAATCGGATTTCTGGTATTAGCCTTACTCCTGTTTCATCCGGTTTTTTCATCAATCGAGTTGATATTACTCACTATTGGCATATTCTTTCTTTTACAAGTATCAGTAGTAATCATTATCAAGCAATTTCTGGAAAATTCAGAAACTCAGAATTACAATGACTTGGAGTCGGGCAAATTATCCAATGTGGTTCATCCCATCTTTATAGGTATTGCCATCATTTTGTTTTTATCATATCTTCTTAAATCTTTAATTGATTGGGATGGAAGTATGAACACTCAGCTCTTGCAAATGATAATATTCGTTGGTGTTAACGCTTATCTTGTGTTTACATTGGTTACTATTATTAGAAAAATTAACCGAAATACTGGCGAAGCAAGAGTGAAACAGATTTCGTTTTTTTCGAAAGCGGCTCCTCTTTTTATCTATCTCAGTATAGGTCTTAGTATGTACTATTTCGGTAAAGTGTTGATATTTAATTTTGAGCTGAATGAATTTCGTCCTGTAATGATGAGTGCAGCATTGTTAGCAGTCGGATTTGCTGCGTTCACAATTATAAAACCCAATAATCAGATTGATGGCAAAACCAAAGAAGAGTAAATTGAAAGCCATCAGATTAAACCTCAACATTTCAAGTGAATGGCAATTAATCCTTTTTTTTGCATCTTTAAAACTCTTTGTTCACTTTTTTACTGTATTCAACTTTGAATTACATCGTGACGCCTACCTCTATTATGCTCAAAGTGAAAATCTGGCCTGGGGCTATATTTCGGTGCCTCCCTCAATTGCATTCATCGGAAAGTTGTCAACGTCAATTTTCGGAAATACAGTATTCGGCCTAAGATTTTTCCCAGCACTTATTGGTGCAGTTAATCTTATTGTAATCGGTCTATTCGTTAAAGAGCTGGGTGGCAAAAAAAAAGCCATCATACTCGCAAGTCTCGCCTACTTGCTTTCTCCTTCCTACCTACACACAAATGCTCTTTTTCAACCCGTTGCCTTTAACCATTTTTACTGGTTATTGTCCGGATATTTAATCCTAAGGATGATTTCGCGCAGTAACCCCAAAATCTGGCTGTGGATTGCTGTAGTCTTTGGGTTTGCTTTTCTAAACAAATATTCGATTGTGTTCTTCTATACTGCCTTTGCATGTGCACTATTACTATCGAAACATCGGTATTTGTATAGATCCAGGTATTTTATTTTGGCCATAGCCATAGGGCTAATAATTGTTTCCCCGAATTTAATTTGGCAATATGAAAATAGTTGGCCTGTCTTACAGCATATGAGAGAACTTAGGGAAACCCAACTTGTTCATGTTCGATATTCAGACTTTATCAAAGCCCAGTTTTTAATGAATATTCAGGCCCTTTTAATTTGGGTTTTTGCCTTGATCCTTTTGTTGTTTTATAAGAAAGAAAACAAGTATCGGTTGTTTGGCCTCATCTATATTTTTATAATTCTATTGCTATTGGCTGGAAGTGGGAAGCCCTATTATTCGCTGGGTATTTATCCAATTCTATTTGCCTTTGGCGCCTACTTTATAGAAAAATATGTTAGAAAATACTCGGCATACGTCGTCGGCTTCCTTGTGATATCGATGTTTCTTTCCTTATATGGTTCACTTTCTTTTGACGGCATCCCCTTTATCACACCTGATAAGGTCAACAACAAGGGCGCTTTTAGGTGGGAGGACGGTGTTAATCATGATATTCCGCAGGATATGGCAGATATGACCGGTTGGAAAGAGATTGGCGAAG
>JAZBOW010000295.1:0-16255 GCA_036351335.1 Bacteroidales bacterium
CATGAATAAAAGAAATTTAGACGAGTCACTCAAACCATTTCTATTGAGCATGATCAGTATACTTTTAAAAGTGATGCTGGTGATCAGCGTGTTGGCAATGGTTGGCATACAAATGACTTCGTTTATTGCTATTTTGGGTGCGGCCGGTTTGGCGGTTGGTTTGGCCTTATCAGGAACTTTGCAAAATTTTGCAGGTGGCGTGATGATCCTTATCTTCAAACCGTTCAAAGTGGGAGATTTTATTGATGCCCAGGGTTACATGGGAACAGTAACTGAAATACAGATTTTTATTACCATATTATTAACACCGGATAACAAAACCATCATTATTCCAAATGGACCACTTTCAACGGGCGCACTTACAAATTTCAGTGCTCAGGAAACCCGCCGGGTTGACTGGACTTTTGGAATTGCCTACGGTGATGATTATGATAAAGCAAAATCATTGATATTGGATTTGCTAAAAACTGAGGATAAAATCTTGAATGACCCGGAACCTTTTATTGTATTAGGCGAAATGGCTGATAGTTCAGTTAACATTACTGTGAGAGCCTGGGTAAATGCTCCTGACTATTGGACGGTGTTTTTCAGCATGAATGAGAAATTCTACAAACAGGCTGATAAAAACGGATTAAGCATTCCATTCCCGCAACTGGATGTGCATCTTGATAAATAATTAGACGAATATTCCAAAAAAGTAATGAGCAAGTTGATGATCCTTTGCGGATTATTGACTTGCTTTTTTTGGGAGTTAACTTTTTAAACCCTTCACTTTGGGAATACCGGCTACAAAATCTTTCAGGTAATACGGCTCAAAATAGGCCACATCTTCAAATTGGTTGGCTCTGAATTTCTTATCGGATAAGGCTGCCATATATCGTGCAGAAGGATGAAAAGATACCATGAAATTCGCCTTACTTTGGTGGCCTAATACGTCTTCACATTTGGCAGCACCATCACCTCCAAAGTACACTTGATGGTCATTTAATTCATCACGAAAAGAATCTGCATCAATGATGCGGGCATCTGTTTGACTGATGCACTGCAATTGCTGATCGTAAATGGCGGTATAAACCTCCATCCGCCTGGCATCGATCATCGGGCATACCAGGAAATTGTCAACTTCAACCTGGTTGATCATACCGGCAGCCATAGCTTTCAATGTGTCAATGGCGATCAACGGTTTGTCAAGTGCATAGCAAAAACCTTTAGCGGTGGAAACGCCAATACGCAAACCGGTATACGAACCCGGGCCCATACTTATAGCTACGGCATCAATATTGACAAAGCTATAGCCTGCTTCATTAATGGCTTGTTCAGCATACATGGTAATCAGTTCGGCATGTGAATTGGCTACATGAGTTTCTTTCAGGGAGGTAATAATGCCGTCAACAGCCAAACCCACAGAGCAAACCCTGGTTGATGTTTCGATATTTAAAATAACAGCCAATGTGCCGAATTAGATTGATTGGATTTTAAGATCAGTTTTGTGCTTACTCATCATCAGAGCTAAACAATTCTTCTTTTTTCACTTTTTCAACCGCATCATCGTTTTTCAAAGTCTTAGAAACAGCACGGTAGGGTGAAACGATAACTTCATCACCTTCGCTTAAACCTGACAGGATTTGGATATACGTATTATCCTGTACGCCGGTTTCCACTTTTGTAAGTTTTGCCACATCATCTTTAAACAGGAAAACATACTCATCTACCTTTTCATCCATCATTGTGCTTTTGTCATCTTTTCCCTGCATTTCTTCTCTTTTCTCACGGCTCGATTTTATCCTGCCTGTGGTGTCAGCCCTTGTTGTAACTGCCTGGATAGGTATGGTGATAATATTGGAAGCGGTTTCTGTTTGTATTTCAACTGTTGCCGACATGCCTGGCCTGAAAGGAGATGGAATCGGGTTTTCAGGTTTGATCAGGTCTTCGTATGATTCTTTCAGCATGGTAATTTTTACATCGAAGTTGGTCACCTGGTCAGCGCTAACACCCGTTGTATTGGCCGAAGTGGCTATTTCAGTAACGAGGCCTTTAAAATCATGATCGAGATAGGCATCTACTTCAATAACAGCGGTATCAAATAAAGATACACGTACAATATCATTTTCATTCACTTCCACATTCACCTCAAGTATGTCGAGGTTCGCGATCCGCATGATCTCCGTTCCTGCCGAAAACTGCGAAGCACCTGTTACGCGTTCGCCCACTTCCACACTTAATTTGGAAACAGTTCCGTCGTTTGGTGCATAGATACTGGTGCGGTTCAGGTTTTCTTTCGCTTCTTTTAAGGAAGCACGAGCGCTGCTTACCTGGAACTGGCTTGATTTATAACTTTCTTCAGCGGCTTCCACGTCCGCTTTTGCCACTTCGTAAGCCGATTTAGCCGCTTCAAAGTCAGCATCTGATATTACTTGTTTTTCCCATAGCGTTTCACTCCGGTTAAAATCTAGCTGGGCTTTGGTAAACTGGGATTTACTTTGTGCCACCCTCGCTTTGGTATTGGCTTCATTTGCCTGGGCTGTTTTTAAGGCAGCGTCTATTTTTTCGTAAGTAGAAATATAAATTTCCGGGTCTATTTTTGCCAACTTAGTGCCCTTTTCAACAAAATCGCCTTCTTTCACAAACAATTCCACTACCTCACCTGAAATATAAGGGCTGATCTTAACATCTTTGGCGGGTTGTATTTTCCCGTTGGCAGAGACAGTCTCAATTATAGTACGTGATTCAACAATTTCAGTAGCAACTTTAGTGCTGTTTGTATTTTGACTTTTTTTGATAACGAGTGCGATAATCACGACCAGCACAACAGCCGCAGCGATAATGATCCAAAGTTTTCTTTTTTTAGGTTTTGCCATTACAAATGAGGTTTTGATAAAATGAAGCAATAAAATTACTTTTTATTGAGACAATAATAAGCGAAATAATGAAATTATTCCTGAAGACTCGCGATATCAGTTAAAGTAAGGCTTTTACCAAGGTAAAAATCAAGAATTTTTGTTTTAAAAATGTAGTCGTATTTAGCAGAAGCAAGATCTGACTCAGCATTGTTCAACTGAATTTTTGCTACATTGTAATCTGTTGAATTAACCATCCCCACATCAAATTTTTCCTCGATGTATTTAAAGGCTTCGGTAAATGCTTCAACTGATTTTTTTCTTGCTATATAAGTTTGATAAGCTGCAATAGCATCTGCATAAGAGGATTCAATGTCTTTTCGTAATTTATTTTTTTCGATTTGCAGGTTTAAATCCACGGCTTCTTTATAAATCTTTGATTTCTGAATGTTGGAAGAAACCTGGTAACCATTAAAAATAGGAATCTGTAAACCAAAGAACAGCGACCCATATCGGTTATCTTTTAATTGGCCAGAGAATGGTTTGACATCATCGCCAAGAATTGGCAAGCCTGTTACTGGGTCTGTACCTTCTATTTCATAAATTTGATCAGAAAAAGTGGAACCGTACTGTCCACTGGCATAGAGCCTCGGACTGCGCATGCCTTTAGCGACGGCCAAACTGCGTTCAGCACTTTGTACGGCATACTCGGCACTCTTAATTTCAGGCATGATATCTACTGCTTTACTGAAAATGATGTCAGGTGATAAAAGTGTGGGCGACTTGTTTATTTCGAATTGTGGCTTTTCAATGTCAAACTCTTCGCTGGCTTCCAGATCAAGCAGTTGCATCAAATCCAGGTAGGCAAGCATCAAGTTGTTTTTTGCGTTCACCAAATTGGCCTCTTCACCGGCGCCTTGCGCCTGAATATCATATAAACTGCCCCGTGCAACGGCACCCGCCTCCACTTGTTTTTCGGTTCTTTCAATTTGTTCTTTTGAAATATCCACCTGCCGTTGCGAATTATTTACTAACTCAATATTGAACAAAATAAGTAGGTAGCTGGCAGCGATATTCAGCGAAATGTCATTCATGATCTTGTCAGAATCATATTTCTTACCCAGGTAATCGAATTGCTTCTGTCTGACATTGTTAATTTGCTGAAGCCCATCGAATAAAGTAACTTCAGAGTTTATGTTGGCGTAAAATTGCTGGGTTTGTTCCGTCGTATAAAGGTTGGTTTGCGGGTCAAGATTTCGTCCCCAGTTATAATTTTGAGATACACGTGAGTTAAGTGACGGTACCATATTTAATTTGCTCTGGCGTAAATCCAGATCAGAGGCATTGGCATCTAAAATACTCTGTTTAATTTGCAGGTTATTCTCAAAGGCATAATTTATACATCGTTCCAATGACCATAATTCCTGTGCGGCAATATTGATACTGAATAAAACCATTCCCAGGAGTATCAGTAAGCTAACGGGTTTCTTATCCATGATTATTTTTTTGGTGTTTTGATATTTAGGCTTATCCAAAAATGTGCCATAAATATAATCAATTGAACATCAAACGCATGCTTAAAGTTTGTTAAATTACATGAATCCTTATTGTTCAATTAAATACATAAAATGTTCAGAAATGAACAATCGGTAAAATTAGTTTATATAAACCTGAAAAACACTAATTTTGTTATCCAATATGAGCTTATGTACAGATCCATAATTCTTTTATGTTGCTTTTTATGCAGCCTGTCAGCCTTAGCAGAAATGCATCAAAAATCAGGAAATGATATTGGCGACACCATTCATGCAGCGCATTACACTATTCATCTGGAGCAGATTGACACTGATGAACAAACGATAACTGCTTATACGGAAATAAAAGTGGTGCCGCTTATCAATGATTTGGCATACATACCTCTTGAGTTGCAGAATCTAACCGTTGATTCGATTTTTATTGACGGTACGGAGTGGAATTTTACCCATATCAATGGCATCATCCGGATACCGCTGACCACCCAAAAATATACAAGGGAAGATACCATGCTTGTAGGTGTGCATTATCACGGGCAACCTTTTCATGAAAGTTGGGGTGGCTTCCATTTTAGTGGAGAATATGCTTTTAACCTAGGCGTAGGCTTCGAATCTATTCCGCATAACCTGGGTAAAACCTGGTTTCCATGTGTCGATGATTTTACAGACCGTGCTTCATATGACTTATTTGTAACCATCGAAAATGAAAAAACTGCCGTGGGTGGTGGTTTGTTGGTGGAGACCGTTGACAATGGCAACAATACGACTACCTGGCATTGGAAACTCTCACATCCTGTACCTACTTATCTTCAGTCGGTGGCTATTGGTAATTATGTATTGTATGAGGATACATACGAAGGAATTGAAGCTGATATACCTATTAATATTTATACACGTCCTTCAGAAGCTGACAAAGTGGCCGGTTCGTTTGTGCATTTACATGAGATACTAGCCTTTTTTGAAGAAAAATTCGGGCCCTATCCTTTTGAACGGATTGGCTATGTGTCGACGGCCATTGGCGCGATGGAACATGCCACCAACATAGCGTATCCGCATTTTGCCATTAACGGAAATACGTCTTACGAATCGCTGCTGACCCACGAATTATCGCATATGTGGTTTGGTGATAAAGTGACCTGCTCTTCAGCTGAAGATATGTGGCTGAACGAAGGCTGGGCTACCTTTTGCGAATTGTATTACCAGGCTGAACTGTATTCTGAAGCATCCTTCATTACCCAGATGCGTGATATGCACAATGATGTGCTAAAAAAAGCCCATATTGAGGATGGCGGTTTCTGGCCGCTGAATGACATCCCACAGAATGTAACCTATGGAAAAACTGCCTACGATAAAGGCGGAACGGTTGTCAATTCGCTTCGTGCGTACCTTGGCGACTCACTTTTTTCGGAAGCAATGACTGCTTACCTTGATGAGTTTGCATACCAGTCAGCCTCCTCTTACGATATGCGTGATTTTCTGAGTGCCCACACAGGAATTAACATGGATGGCTTTTTTGAAAACTGGGTTTTCACCCCCGGCTCGCCCCATTACAGTATTGATTCAACCATTGTTACCGAAGGTGATGCCAGTTTTATGGTGGATATTTTTGTGAAGCAAAAACACTATGGTTTTGACTTTATAGGGGTGGATCAAATTGTGCACATAGCCTACGTAGATGAAAACTTCAACTTTATAAATGATACAATTCAGTTTTCAGGAGAAATAGGGCATTCGGTAAAGATCATTGGTTTTGAGCCAGTTGTTGTATTGCTCGATCCACTTGAAACTACCAATGATGCCACGATTGACAATTACCGGTTTTTTACAGAAGTGGAAGAATACGCATTCCCTGAAACTATATTTAAGTTATTGATTGAGCAGATATCCGATTCAGTGTTGATACAAACAACCCACAATTTTGTGGCACCCGATTCGCTGAAAATACCGATAGAGGGTCTGCGGATTTCGCCTAACCGCTATTGGAATATAGAAGGCGTATTATCAGAAGATTTCACTGCCCAGGGAAGGTTTTATTATGATGCTTTTACCCAACTGGATGGCGACCTCATTCAAAGTGAGAATGATTCGGTTGTCATATTATTCAGGGATCATCCACGAAACGATTGGCAGTATGTTATACAAAACCGTGTTGGAAACTGGAATATAGGTTATGTTTATGTTGAAGATTTACAGTTAGGTCAATATGCAACGGCTGTTTGGGACAAACAAATTGTCGGTATCCCGGAGAAGCTGATTGAGGAGAAAGTGACATTTTACCCGAATCCTACACGAAATAAAATACACATCGAATTTGTCGAAAAAGGGGATTATACAGTTCAGTTCTATAACGAAAGTGGAAGGCTGTTGAAAATAATTAAAATCTCCGGTAAACAGGCAAGCTGGAAATGGGAAACCTCGGATATGATTTCGGGTATCCTTATCGCTGAAGTGCTTGAAAACGGTAAGAAAATTACCACTGAAAGAATATTGATCATTAAGTAAAATCCCTTTTTGAAGATACCTGATTACATTGTGCCTCTAGAAGCCGCTTTTAAAATGCATGCCAATCCGGCCAATGCCATCCAAATGCAGAAATACATGAAGGATAAGTTTGCGTTTTATGGCATTAATTCACTGCTGCGAAAGGAAATTTACAAAGCTCATAAAAATCAACATGGGCTTATTCCTGAAAAGCAAACATCGGAAATTGTCGGATGGTGTTGGGAAGCACCTGAACGTGAATACCAGTATTTTGCAATGGAATTCCTGGGTAAAAAGCAAAGGAAGGTTCATTCGGAAATCATTGGACTTTATGAGCATATGATCACAAATAAATCATGGTGGGATACGGTTGACTTTGTCGCTGCAAACCTTGTGGGATCCTATTTCAAACAATACCCTAAAAGCACGAGGGAATTTACAAATAAATGGATGAGTTCCGGTAATATGTGGTTGCAGCGGACCAGTTTGCTTTTCCAGTTAAAATATAAAGCGGAAACAAATACTACATTACTTTCTTCTTTTATCCAATCCCTTTCATTGTCCAATGAGTTTTTTATCCGTAAAGCGATAGGTTGGGTTTTGCGTGAATACTCAAAAACGGATGCAGATTTTGTCGTTCAATTTGTAAAAACAAACGCATTGTCTGGTTTAAGTGAAAGGGAAGCATTAAAATGGCTAAGAAATAAAGGGGTAAGTAACTGAAACAAATTACCTCTGGCAGATATCAAACTTCTTTACATTTATTAACACTTTTTATTGCTCAGATTCCATAATTTTGCCCGCTTTATGAAGCATATCAACTCGCAACATTTTCGATTCTTCTGGATTACTTTTATATCCGGATTCATATTTCTTGCAACATCGTGCACAAGCTGCAATAATGAAGAGGAAGTACCTGAAAATCTACCCAAAGTGGATTTGAATATTTTCAGGGAAGCCGATAGCATTATTATTGCCCAAAAAGCGGAAGAGCTTGATAAAAGATTTCAGCGCCTGGTAAAGCTTACCGGTTTTAATGGGACTGTGCTTTACACAGAAAAGGGTAAGGTCGTTTTAAAGAAAGCATATGGATATCAAAATGTACGTCGTAAAAGGGATTCGTTAAGCACGTCAGATCCATTTCAATTGGCTTCAGTATCAAAAATGTTCACCGCCATGGCTGTTATGATGCTGAAAAATGAGGGTCAACTGAATTACGAGGATGATATTAGAAAATATATACCTGAATTTCCTTATGAAGGCGTAACTGTCAGAATGCTCTTAACGCACCGTTCAGGATTGCCGCGTTATATGAGCATCGCGCAGGATCATTGGTCAAATAAAAAAATACCCCTGAATAATGATGAGGTAATTGATCTTTTTGTGACCCATCGGCCTGATCCATATTTCAAACCGGGTGATGGCTTTCACTATTGCAATACCAATTATGCGCTTCTGGTGAATATCGTTGAAGAAATCTCAGGTAAACATTTCGAGAATTTCATGAAAGAACGGATTTTTGAGCCCCTGGATATGGATAGTTCTTTTATTTATCAAATGCGGGATGATACAATAGTGTCATTGTATGTTGAAGAAGGGGTTCCCGGATATTACCACCGGGGATGGCGCTGGCGCGAAATGACCAACGATTACCTGAATGGTGTGATGGGTGATAAAGGGGTGTATACTTCCGTTGATGACCTTTACAAATACGATCTGGCACTGGATCATTTCACACTTTTACCGGATTCCGTTTTAAAAGAAGCGTTTGAGCCGGGTAGCCCAACGTATTGGCGACGAAAGAATAATTATGGTTTTGGTTGGAGAATTAAGGATGATATGGACAGCACGGTATACCATTTTGGATGGTGGAAAGGTTTTCGTACATTTTATATACGCGACATGAAACATCAAAAAACACTGATCGTACTTACCAATAGAGATAAAGGGCCGGGATCGGATAATTTCTGGAATATTATCAAATCAGATACGCTGCCGCTGGGTAACTATTCTTTGTACCCTGGTAGAAGATAATTTTTTAAGGCGAAACAAGCTTAAATCCCACACCATGAACGTTTAGGAGTTCTACGGTGGGATCTTCTTTCAAATATTTGCGAAGTTTGGTAATATATACATCCATCGACCGTGCATTGAAATAGCTGTCGTCGTACCAGATTTTATTCAAAGCTACCGATCTATCCAGCACATTGTTCATATTCTCACAAAGTAACTTTAAAAGTTCCGCTTCTTTTGAAGTTAACTTTTGTTGCTTTTTGCCAATGTTTAACATCTGGCGATTGTAATCGAATAGGTATTTCCCAAAAGTAAATTTACGCTCACCTGAAGTATCTTTGCCTTCCTCTACCCGGCGAATAATTGCCTTGATACGCATCAGTAGTTCTTCCATGCTGAAAGGCTTGGTAAGGTAATCGTCAGCACCTACTTCAAATCCCTGAATCTTATCTTCCTGCATCGACTTGGCAGTTAAAAATAAAAAGGGAATGTTTTTATCCAGTTTCCTGATCTCCTTAGCCAAAGTAAACCCATCCATAACGGGCATCATAATATCAAGAATACAAAAATCAAATTCATTTCGCTTGAAATTCTCAAGTGCTTCTTTTCCATCAACCGATAGGGTAGTTTGAAATCCTTTTACTTCAAGATAGGTTTTTAAAACGCTTCCAAGGTTTTTGTCGTCCTCGGCCAACAGTATTCTATTTTTTTTCTTCATGAGGTTTAGTTTTAAGGGGTAAGCGAATGGTGAATGTAGATCCTTTTTCAATATCTGAATCAACCTGCACGTCCCCTTTGTGAAGATCAAGAATGGCTTTTACATAACTCAGTCCCAATCCGAATCCTTTAAAATTATGCACATTTCCCGTTGGTACCCGGTATAATTTTTCAAAAATTTTCTTTTGGTTCGATTTGCTTATCCCTATACCGTTATCCTGGACGCGGACCAGTAAATCTCCATTTTTATTGATTGTGTTGATTATGACATGCGGTTTGTTAAGGTTGTATTTTATAGCATTATCAATTAAATTAATGAACACATTGGTTAAATGCACGGTATCCGCTTTTAAAACGGATTTGGTAGCTTTTAATTGCAGTTCGATGGAGCCTCCCTTTTTTTCAATGGCCATCTTTTTACTGCTTACCGCGTTTACAATAAGCTCATCAACGTCTACCAACGTTTTTTTAAGTTTTAGCTGGCCCTTATCAATAATAGCAGTTTGCAATATCTGCTCGGCCATTGATTTTAAGCGACTGTTTTCTTCATTGATAACACCAATATAATTGTTATAAACATCAGCAATTTGTTTCAGATCCTCATCTTTTAACGCTTCGCAGGCCAGTGCAATAGTGGAAATTGGTGTTTTGAACTCATGAGTCATATTGTTGATAAAATCATTCTTCATAACCGAAAGTTTTTTTTGCCGATTTATTATATAAATACTAAATGAGAATGAGAATATAATGACGAGAAACAAAAAGATGGATACTGCCAGTAATTTCCATATTTGCCGGGCTATAAAGCCTTTTTCATATGGGAAGTATAACAAAAGCTTGTTGGGTGGCGCAAACAGGGATGAGATAGGAGCCAGGTCGTACACATAGGCTTCTTTAAGTAATTGCTCAGGGTAAGCACCCGTCCTTTGTACCAGCATAGAATTGGTAGCCGGACTGTATATACCAAATTCATGTAGTGTTTTTACATTGTGTTTTCGGAGTTGGAAAGTGATGATCGAATCTATCAGATCCTTATTTGAAACTAGGAAACTGCCCGGTTCGTTGTCTGTATTGTTGATGCTTAATTGCCAGTTAGCACGGTTGACAATCGTGTTAGTTTTATTAAGGATATAATTGATTTCCGAAATGGTATTAATATTTGCAATACCGGTTGAAAGTAAGTTATTCAGTGAATCGTAAAGTTCATAAATTCCATGGTTTTGCTTGTACATTTGCCTTTGCTTTTTCAGGCGGTCCTCAAGCCGTAATTTATCCAGCTCATAAATGGCGTTGGTCATGGCTTGGTCAAGGTCTCTCAAAAAAACGGCCTGTTTTACTTTAACCGCATCCCTGATCCAATATACCTGTATCACCATTAACCCGATTGTGGCTAAAGTGACCAAGGCAATAATCAATGTGGTCGACCATTTATTCATGCAACAAATTTAAGGCTTCAAATAATTGATTTACAGCTTTTAACATTTATTAACACTTGTTAAACTTGCTTAACATTTAGTTATTACCATATGATATAATTTTGAACTCAGAATTTAATGATATTAAAAACATCATATGGTTTGCTCCCCGCAAACCAAGCAAAATTCTGCTTTATTTCATAATTGTTGGTTTTTGGTTAAACGGCCCCATGAGGGCCGTTTTTTATTGCATCATCCTGAAAGGGTACCCGATATTTGTATTAATTTAGCCTATTCATTTCATTTAATGATTAAACCGGAAACCATACAACGCATAATTGATACTGCCCGTATTGAGGAAGTTATCGGTGATTTTGTAAGCCTGAAAAAGCGGGGTTCAAATTATGTAGGCTTATGCCCGTTTCACAACGAAAAAACGCCTTCCTTTTCAGTGTCGCCGGCAAAAGGTATTTACAAGTGTTTCGGCTGTGGCAAAGCAGGCAACTCCGTAAATTTTGTGATTGAACATGAGCATTATTCCTACCCGGAAGCTTTAAAGTACATCGCTAAAAAATACAATATTGAAGTAGAAGAAGAGGAAGTAACGCCTGAAATGCAGCTGGAGATTGATGAACGGGAGAGTATGTTTGCCGTTAATGGATTTATGTCAACATATTTTCAGCATAATTTAACCGAAACTGAAGAAGGTAAATCAGTCGCATTATCCTATCTGAAAGAGCGGGATTACAGGGATTCGACCATTCAGAAATTTGAATTGGGATACGCTATTGACCAGTGGCATAATTATACCGATCATGCGATAGATAATGGCTACAAGAAAGAAGTGCTCACAAAAGTAGGCTTAAGTATTGATAAAGACAGCCGGTTGATCGACAGGTTCCGAGGTCGTGTTATTTTCCCGATTCATAATTTGACTGGAAAGGTCATAGGCTTTGGTGGCCGTATCCTGTCATCAGAAAAGTCAACGGCTAAATACATCAACTCACCTGAGTCGGATATTTATAATAAAAGCCGTGTGCTTTACGGTATTTATTTTGCCCGGACGGAAATTGTAAAACAGAACAATTGCTATTTAGTTGAAGGCTATACAGATGTCATTTCAATGCACCAGGCAGGTATTGAAAATGTGGTGGCCTCGTCAGGTACATCACTTACCGAAGAGCAAATCAGGCTTATCAAACGTTTCACCCCCAATATTACCATATTGTTTGATGGCGACACTGCCGGGATCAAAGCCTCTTTCAGGGGAATTGACCTGATACTTGAACAGGGAATGAATGTAAAAATTGTATTGTTCCCAGATGGTGAAGATCCTGATTCGTTTGTCAGGAAACACCGTAGTAGCGAAATAGAGGAATTTATTACTAAGCAAGCAAAGGACTTTATCGCTTTTAAAACCAATTTGCTACTTGATGAAACTGTTGGAGATCCCACAAAGAGGGCGGATTTAATTAAAGAGATTATTCAGACCATCTCGCATATCCCGGATGGCATCAATCGTTCTGTGTATATCAAAGAATGCAGCACCATTATGGATGTACCTGAGCAGACGTTGATGAACGAGCTAAATAAAAGACTTAGGCAGCATTTTAAAAAACAACCGGAAAACGCGGATATTGAAATAACGGATATTGAAACAAGGCAATCGCTTGATGAGCAGATAAAGATAGATCCGTTGGACATCAGTGAAAACGAGAAGCAATTGATCAGGCTTCTTTTACTTTATGCGGATGAAATGATCACAGTATTTGATGATGAAGAAGATAAAGAAATACAAATGCGTGTGGATGATTTTATCCTAAAAGAATTGCATGACGAACAGATTTCATTCACAAAAGAAATTTTTAATGAGATTATAAAGGAATTTGGCGAAGCAAGAGAAAAAGATAATGAGTTAGCAGAAACACATTTTACAAATCATCCAAAAGCGAAGATTGCTGCTGAAACTATAAATTTACTTACATCTCCTCATCAATTAAGCGAAAACTGGAAAAAGAACAAGATTTTTGTAAAACAGGAAGAGGATCAATTGAGTTTCCTGGTTTTAACGACCTGGCTTTCTTTAAAAGCGAAATATGCAGATAAACACTTGAAGGAAATTCTGGAATTGATGAAAACTTCTCCTGCAGAGGAAATAGATATGCTTATCAACCAATATAATACATTTAAAAAAATAAGCATCCAAATCCATTCCGAATTAACCCGAGTTATTTCCTATTAAATCTAAAAGGGCCTAAAAAAACAACCGCACAACTACTCGTGAGAATTTTTGTGCGGTTCACTTGCTTCGCAGCCGTAGCGTTGAAGTTTGTGGCAAGCTGCGTTATTTCGGCTATTTACTCTGCTTTACCCCGTAAGGCTTTGCATTTCTTCAGGTTTCGTTCCGGTTTCCTCTTGCGGTTCTACCTTTACTTAACCCGGCTTTTAATGTGGCTCCTCATTCGGGTTCCTCTTTCGAGCATCCTTCGTGAGTTTGGAGAAGTTGCTACTTGCGTTTTCACTTTCCGCACCCCGCTTTCTTTTTCAAGTTTGCGGCTGGTCGATCCGGATTTGACTTGCGTCGCCTCTTTCTCTTCCCTTAGGGTTTGCCTCCGATTTCATCTTGCGATGTCCTCTTCGCTTTCCCGGTCATTAAAACCTGCCCTTTATCTTCACTTGCTAAAGCAAATGTACACCTAAATATTTATAAGAAGCAATTTTCTGATAGTGCTTTAAATACACATGATGTCAACACCGGTTATAAACAATTGTTCATAACTCAGATTGGTTTGAGAAGCAGTAAATTATGAATTTTTGAAGCCTAATTTCTCTTTTTTTCAAAAAAGTCTTGTAAAATTTGTCTGCATTCATTTTCCAAAATACCCCCTTGAATCAGGGTGGTTGGGTGCAATATCTTATTCTCTAATTTCAAAAAACCCCTTTTGTCATCCCTTGCAGCATATACGAGTTTGCTGATCTGAGTCCAGTATGCTGCTCCAGCACACATCACGCAGGGTTCCAGGGTCACATAAAGCATGCAGTCAGTCAGGTATTTTCCCCCTAAATAATCTGCAGCAGCTGTAAAAGCCAACATTTCTGCATGGGCCGTTACATCATTCAATGTTTCTGTGCTGTTATGTGCCCGCGCAATGATCTGTTGGTTACAAACAACCACAGCACCTACAGGTATTTCATCTTTTACAAATGCTTTCTGAGCTTCCTTCAAGGCTTCTTTCATGAAATACTCATCGGTATAAAGCTTAAGGCTCATGGATAACTTTTTTAGGTTTTGAAACAAGTACACCGATAACCAATACGAGTGAGCCCACGACAAATGCAGGTACAAAAGAAGTTTTCGCCTGGAATTGTTCAGGGACCATAGTACCGTATGTAAATAAGATCAGGTTAATCACAAAAGCCGTAAGAATACTGAATAAAGCCACTTTGCGATAGGCAAAGGCGTTTTTACTGATCAGTGCAAATAAAGTGATGGGCGCAAAAATGGTGATGGTTGAAATACCAACGACCATTAAATCTACAATATATGGAAAAACGAGTGCAGTAAACAGGGCAATGATACCAAAAATAATAGTAGCGATGCGGATCAGTAAATGGGCCTTTTCTTTCGAGATATCTCCTTTTTTCTTGCCCCAGCCAACAAAATCCTTAACGGCTGAAATAGCAATAATATTTAAAAAACTATCGCCTGACGACATCAAGGCTGAAAGCAAGCCAACCACTGCAAACCCCAACAAAACAGGTCCAAAATTAATATCCATTAAGAAAACCTCAATGGTGTGGCGCGAAATAAACTCATAGGCCACATCCGCAGATTCGTTGGTTGCTAATTCTCTGTCTAATACTAATTTTATGGCCATGCCCACCATCGGAAAAATAATATAAAACGGCAGCATACCAATTCCTGACCAGATACTGACTTTTCGAGCTACTTTTTCACTTTTTGCGGCGAGAATACGCTGCCATATATCCATTCGGACGAGCACGGACCAGGAAAGGAATAAAATAGTTCCAATCAAAAATCCCCAACCCAATTGGGTTCCGTTCAGCATTTCACGAGGTAACTCTTCCATCCGGCTAAAGAATTCCGTGTCGTCAATTATGCCGGGGATAAATATGAGAACGATCATAATCACAATAGCAATAAACTGAATCATATCAGTTAATATAACACCTGATAAGCCCGCAATGGCCGTATACACAATGATGATAAGCGCTGAAATGATGACCGCCGTTGTATAGCCAATTTCAAATGAATATTTTAATAAACTGGCCATGGCCACAAACTGGGCAGCCAGGATGAAAAAGAAAATAAAGATGTTCACACCACTCACGGTGGCTGAAAAAATTCTTGAAAAGCCTTTTTCATCAGTCGAAGTAAATTTGTGGTTTAAATAATGTGGAAAGCTGTAGATATTATATTTGGCGCCATAGGTTCTTATTTTTCCGGCATAAAATGACATGATAACAAAGCCAATGACATAGGCAATCCCAATGGAAACCGCTGCAAATCCGGATTCATAACCCAAAGCCATCAATCCGATGGAAGTGCCGCCACCCACAAATGTGGCCAGTACCGTAAAAACCAGTGGCAGGGTTTTAGTATTCCTGTTGTTCACAAGGTATTGGTCGAAGTCGGAGCCGCGAAGGTGGCGGAAAGCCAGGTAAATAATCAGGATTAAATAAATGATAATCCAAAAAAACAGCCAATTCATAGTTTTAATTTATGTGACCAATAAAAACCAAATATAACTGAATAAATAGAAAGTCATATGTATGAAGTGTTGCGTGTCAATTTACAAGGTAACGTACTCACGACTTTTCAGAAACAAACCTGATATTTCTTTTCAATCCCTTAAAACCTGTCCGTTGCAAAGCGCTATGCCTGAACAAACTATTGAACACAGGTTTTTCAAGCTGTTCCCAGTTATTTTTTTCCATATTGATTAAATCGTCTGACGGATTAAACAAAGGCTCATTATGAGGCTTTGAAAATTTATTCCACGGGCACACATCCTGGCATATATCGCAACCAAAAATCCAGTTATTAAAATTGTGCTTAAACTGTGTTAGAATTTCGCCTCGGTTTTCAATAGTTAGGTACGAAATACATTTCCTTGCATCTACCTGAAATGCTTCAATGGCCTGGGTAGGGCAGGCATCGATACATTTAGTACAGGTGCCGCAATAGTTTTTATAATCAGTTTTATCATAGGCCAGCTCCAGGTCGCAAATGATATGA
>JAZBOW010000296.1:0-8461 GCA_036351335.1 Bacteroidales bacterium
GTTCTTTTTCCGGTAACCATTCAGCTTTTGCTGTATGGCGCTTGGTTTCGATTCCTTAAGCTGTTTGGGTGCCACAAAACCGGCAGGGATCATATGTGTGGCCCAATCTTCTGAAATTCCCATATCGATGAAATCCTGTACCGTAAATATTTTCTTTTTGGCTTCAGGCCGCATTTGAGGAAAAAACAACACTTCCTGTATGCTGTGCTGGTTGGTCATGATCATCACCAACCTGTCAATACCAATACCCATACCCGATGTGGGCGGCATCCCATATTCGATGGCTCTTAGAAAATCCTGGTCGATGAACATGGCCTCTTCATCACCTTTTTCGGCCAGCGACATTTGTTCCTCAAATCTTTTTCGCTGATCAATAGGATCGTTAAGCTCGGTATAGGCATTCGCCAACTCCTTGCCGTTCACCATCAATTCAAAGCGCTCGGTAAGTTCCGGGTTATCGCGGTGTCTTTTACATAACGGCGACATCTCAACAGGATAATCCGTAATAAAAGTGGGCTGGATATAATTCGGCTCACACTTTTCTCCGAAAATCTCATCTATCAGCTTTCCTTTTCCCATTGACGGGTCTGTTTCGATACCCAGTTTTTTGCAGGTGGCCCTGAGTTCTTCTTTATTCATCCGGCTTACATCAATACCCGTAAATTCTTCAATAGCGTCCAAAATGGTCTGTCGCTTAAAAGGCGTTTTGAAATCAATTTCATGCTCACCCACCTGTACCTTGGTGGTACCGTGAAGGTCGAGCGCAATTTTTTCCACCATTTTTTCGGTGAGTTCCATCATCCAGAAATAATCCTTGTATGCTACATAAATTTCCATTTGTGTGAACTCTGGATTGTGAAAGCGGTCCATACCCTCGTTGCGGAAATCTTTGGCAAATTCATATACACCCTCATAGCCACCTACGATCAACCTTTTCAGGTACAATTCATTAGCAATACGCAGGTAAAGCGGCGTGTTCAGCGCATTATGGTGGGTAACAAAAGGCCTGGCAGCAGCACCACCCGGAATTGCCTGCAATATTGGTGTTTCTACTTCCAGATAATCTTTATCGTTCAGGAAGTCGCGCATGGAGCGAATCACCCGGGCTCTTTTAACAAAGGTATCTTTCACATGGTCGTTCACAATCAAATCAACATAACGCTGACGGTAACGGTGGTCGGGATCGGTGAAGGCATCGTAAATTTTTCCTTCTTTTTCTTTCACAATAGGCAAAGGGCGGAGTGATTTTGAAAGCACAGTGAACTCGGTTACATGTACTGTGATTTCTCCCATTTTAGTAATAAAAACAAAACCTTTAACGCCGATAATATCTCCGATATCAAGCAATCGTTTAAAAACAGTATTGTACATCGTTTTATTTTCACCGGGGCAAATATCATCGCGCTTGAAATATAACTGGATACGACCCGTTGCATCTTTCAATTCGGCAAACGCAGCAGCCCCCATAATGCGCCGGCTCATGATCCGCCCGGCAAGGCTTACTTCCTGAAACAGGGAATTGTCATCAGGGAAGCGTTTTAATATATTATCAGCATATGCATTGACTATATACTCCGCTTGCGGATATGGATTGATACCCAAACTTGTCAATTCGTTCAGCGCGTCTCGCCTGATCTGTTCCTGTTCACTTAGTTGCATTCGTTAAAAATTTTTGCAAAGATATTTAAATCAGCATAAAAAAAGGCTGTTTATCTTTCTGGTAAAGACAAACAGCCAGATGTTTTTAAAACGAGGTTATTTATTTCTGAATCACCACTTTCTTATCGGTGATGCCGTTTTCACCTATCACGAATATATTGTAAACACCGCTGGCTATATCGTTAAGGTTAATTTCCGTAGTATACGTACCTGAAATTTTTATATCAGTTGCTTCGTATACAATTTTACCTGTCAGATTCACTATTCGTAATGAAATAGATTGTGAGCTATGGGTATTTAAATCCAATGTGAATGTGCCTGTATTCGGATTGGGAAATACATCCAGGCTGATCAATTGTTGGTTTTCTTTGATGGACGTACAATCCCTGATTTCAACCGTAATATCTCCTGAATTTTCGCAACCGCTTTCGTTGGTTACCTGTACCGTAAAATCGTAATTCCCATAATTATAATCTTCAGCATTGATAACAATGGATTGTGTTGTTTCGCCTGTCGACCACAAGTAGCTGGCTCCTGTATTTCCGGCATCAAGCATAACGGTTGAATTGTGACAGATGACGGTGTCGGCGCCCAATTCAACAACCGGCGAAGTGGCAAAATTCACCATTACGGTATCAGATGCGGAACAGTTATTTTCATTAATTACTTCCACCCAGTAAGTATTTAGACCCTCGCCGTTCGCTGTGATGGTTTGTGTTGTTTCGCCCGTTGACCATAAGTAGCTGGCTCCCGGATTTCCTGCGTCAAGTTCGTATTCATTCTCATCACATAAAACCTGATCCGCGCCCAAATTCACTTCCGGATTGTCAAATACGGTTACATCAACGGAATCGGTCATTACCAGTTCACCATCGTTAATGGCAACTATAAATATGGCACTTTCTGTCGCGGTCACTTCGGGACTCTGCTCGGTAGAATTAAAACCATCAGGGATTGAAGTCCACTCATAGGTATATGTGCCTGTTCCGCCATCACCGGCAGCATTAAGTTGAAATGCTTCTCCCTGGCATATTTCAGAAACATCTGAAGAGGCTGCCACCTGAAGATCAGTTACGTGCATCACAATCGGAATAACGAAAATACCATGTGCAATATCGTTAGTGATCAAACGCAAATTGTAATCATACCTACCGAGTTCCAGATCGGTTGCATCAAATGTCAGGTTTACCAATGCCGAATCGCCAACAGCTACAAAACCTTCTTCCGGATCCATAGAGAGCCAGTCGATGATCAACAATGCGTAGTCTTCAGTTTCGCCATATTCGGTATCGCCATAAGCGGCCAATTCACCAGGGCCAGCAATCCGCACACGCATTCCGGTCAGGCTTTGTGTACTGCCTTTAGGAACGGTAATTTTCCCGCTAAACTCTGAATATGTGTCGTTTGCCACAAGAGCAATGGCTTCTTCATTGTATGCACCATCATTATTCCAGTCAACCCAAACTTTACATTGGTCGCCCTTATAACCATTACCATTCGTAATCTTAATGGCATAGGAATTTCCTGATTTAACAACCGCGTACATTGTATTATAATCTGTGTAATGATCTGAAGCGGAAGAATTATCAATATTTCCGAAAGTCACGCGTTTAATGAATTCATCACCACCACCGGATGCAATTTCGTAGCTTGTTTTATCATTACTTTTAAAAGGAAATAATAAAAACTCAAGATCAAGTTCCCCTGTATTCTTCACATACATGGGTTTTGTTGCGGTACCATTTACCAATACATTGGCAGAAATCAATCCGGGTTCTGTGCTAACAGATGCTGATCCGTATTGAGTGTTTTTTAAGGCCGGTTCTGAATAGATTTCATCGCCATAATAGGCCATAACACTGTATGAATAATAGCCATATTCGGTTAATACATCGGCATAAGTAGGTTCGGTGGAGGTTCCGATAAGCTCATCATCGCGGTAAATTTGAAATTCAACCAACGGAATGGATGCTTCATCATAATCCCACGATAAAATACAGTCGCCTGTTTCGTGGTTTACATTGGCCATTAGAAATTCGGGAGCTGTGATAATAATGGTTTCGAAAGGAGATACATAAGTCATGGCATATCCTAAACGGTTGTCGGTCCAGCAGGGATACACCTTTCCGTCTAACGCAGTAATACTGAGATAATCGCCAAAATAACCTCCGGCTAGCCCCGGAATAGGTGACGGTGTAAAAGCTACATCACTTACCCTGAAATCTTCCCAGCTTGCGCCGGCATCGCTTGAAACAGCTACCCATGCTTCTGCCTGGTTGGCATTTACATTCCGGTTGTCATAAAAAACGACACTAGCTACCCCGTTTGATGGGTCAACAGCGATCCAGGGAAGGTAATGTGCTTTTCCCTGTCCGATTTCATCTTGGTTAACACGTATCGGCTCCGACCAACTATCGCCATCATCGGTTGATCTGATCAGATATACATCCCTGTCGTTACCTGTATTTTCTCCGGGAACACCAATATTAGTCCAAACAACATACACATTCCCACGGGAGGATCCGCTACTGCAATCAACTGCTGCGGCAGGAAAAGAGTTTACCCGCATATTTTGGGGGACTTCTGAATTTCTGATACCGCGGATGTCATCAATGATTCGAACAGCAGGCTCCCAGGTTTCTCCGCCATCTAGTGAACGGGCCATACCTATGGCTTTTTCGTCCTGAGGCCAGCCATCGTATATGGCCCAAACAACATACACTTCACCATTAGGGCCGGTGCTGATATTCACACCCTGGCAATGATTTCCTGCATTTACAGCCTGGCTGATATTCACTTTTGGAGACCAGCTTTCGCCGGCATCAGTCGACCTACTAATGACGATATCATTATTATTCGATCCGCCAAAATCGGTCCAGGCCACGTATAAATTTCCTTCATAATCACTGCTGGGACTATTGTCGATCCACATATGATTTTTATCGGCAAGGCTTCCTGGGTTTGAGGCAATAAATACGGGAGTCCAGGTTTGTCCCTGGTCGTCGGAATATGATATGCCCATACCACCATAATTGCCACCGCCATCAATATAATTTACAAACCATCTGCCATCCAGGCTGATGCTTGTGGTGGGATCTCCACTGTTGTTTTCGCCGGCTCCATAAACTTCACCTCCCCAGGTTTCACCCTGGTCGAATGTGAAAAAATCATTGGCACCATATAAAGTACCTACAGGATTTTGTGTGGAGTTATTGGAGTTGAGCACAATACTTTTGTCGTTGGGGTCGACAAAAATGGAGTTTTCACTTTGCGTTGAATTGACTTCTGTAACCGGTACATCTGGAGAATCGTCTTCGCGCACTTGTGTGGCTTTTATTATGCTTCCTTTAAAAACAGCCGGAGGTACTTCCACTTCGGGATTTAATACTGTTAGGCCTTTTTCAGCCATTTTTTTCCAGTAATTGTTATTATCGATACGGGTATCTATAAGAGCGCGGCGTTCACGTTCTGACTTCGTATCATCACTTATTGCCCATTTTACACCAATTGTAATCACGGCTACAAGAGCAATCAATAACAGCATCGTAAATTTTTTCATATGTAAATATTTATAAGAAATTAAATTGCTTTTTGGTAGCTCAAAAGTAAAATAAATTGTACTCAGGAAGTAAAAGTTAAGAAATATATCTTTTAATTAATTAGGAATCAAGTTTTTGTAATCCTCATACCGTTCCATTATTTCTTCCACAAAATCGTAGGTTTCTTCACCCCTTGTGTAGCCATAATACACTACCGGATCATGATAATAAAATTCATCTGACAGGCTGAATACAAAATGGTCTACATGGCCGCTCCAGATATCAGGGTCTTTGCCATACTTTTCGGCGAGCCTTCTGCCATCTAATATGTGGCCAATGCCTGAATTATATGATGCCAGCAAAAACTTAATCCTTTCTATTGAATCTGTGATTGTTTCAGGCAACTGCTGATCGAGATAACGTATATATTTTGCACCGGCAAAAATCTGTTCCTCTGCTGTTGCCGTGGTATCAAGATCAAAATGGGAGAGTGTTTCAGGCATAAGCTGCATAAGACCATATGCACCCACCCATGATCTGACATTGGGTTTAAATTCCGATTCCTGGTATATTAAAGAAGCCAGTAACCGCCAATCCCAGTCAATGAGTTTGCCGGCTTCTTTAATGAAGTCATCATAGGGTGATAGCTGGCTCCCGCTGAATGAATTGTACTGGCTTTGGGCCATTCGCCTGGAACGGATATTTCTGAAATATTTATTATAGATCAAACGCGACCGCAGTGAATTTAAATAACCATCCAACCATGCATTGATCGTATCGGTAATGCCGGTTTGTCCTTTTTTGGCTGCCCAGGCAATTTTTTGAGGAAAACTGATAGGGGTTTTTATATCAATGTTGTGATAGTATTTTGCGTTTACTTTGGCAATATGTTCATCCGCTACCGTATAATCAATTTCTTTGTTGGAAACGGCCTGGATCAATTCTTCCACATCTTTATCTTCCTGGATAATGGTGATGGTATCACCTATTTCATCGGCAAGCGATATAAGCCTTTTCACATATACAGTACCCTTTTGCACATAAATGGTTTTGTCGGAAAGTTCAATCTGATTTCTTAACATATGTGATTCAATTTCATCAGCGGTAGCCATTTTCTGATAATTATCGGGCTTTCGCTGCACCAGTACCTGGTGGGTGGTTAAGATGGGGTTTGTAAATTCCAATTTTTTAGCACGATCTGTAGTAACTGTTAATCCCATAGCTAGTAAATCCACTTCGCCACTATTCAACATCTTTATACTTTTATCAAGGTCTTTTTCAACTACCATTTCTAATTCAACACCTAAATAATCCGTAAAATCTTTAAGCATTTCATACTGGTATCCTATGGTCTCTCCCCGGTAAATTAAATAAGTAACCGAACTGTAATCCGTAACTGCTTTGAGCTTTTTCTTTTCCAATATCCTGTTTAGTACTTTATTGGATTTGGTTTTTTGTTTCGTTGTTTTGGGTGTATTACTATCTGAATTACAAGCACTTAGGCTTATAAAAAGGATCAAAACACATGTGATAATTAAACGCATCGGGTGATTGATAAGCACGACTAATTTACAAAAAAATTTATGTAGACACGCTTCTATAGTTATTTGTCATGTTCAATTTATACAGTTCAAAGCAATGTTTTATTACTTTTGGGGATTCCGAAATTGAGGTTTTTATCGAGTAAACAATTAAAATTCACACATATGAAAAAACTTACACTACTCATCTTATTATTTATTTCCATTTCAATATTTGCACAGGAAAAAACGCAAATTATAACGATTACGGAAGATTTAAGTACCTATTTAAACCAGCGTTCTGATAACGATCTGGTCAGGATTAACATCCGGTTGAAAGATCAGTACAATATGCAATCCATAAAAGCACAATTGGCGTCGCTTGATCGATCACAAAAAAGAGAACTTGTAAAAAATGAGCTGAAAGCCTTTAGCATGGCTGCGCAGGCTGATTTATTGAATTTTCTTGAGGATAAATCATACATGAATGAAGCAGAAGTAATCCATCGTTTTTGGATTGTCAATGTAGTGACTTGTATGGCTAGTGAAGCTGTTATTTACGACCTGGCGATGCGATCAGATATTGAAAGAATAGATATTGACGAAGAGCGTAACCTGTTGGCAAATGAACCTGTGTCAACGCCAAACCCTATTTTGGGTATTGACGAAATTACTTATAACGTACTCAAAGTAAACGCACCTGACGTTTGGGCCCTCGGATTTACAGGTCAGGGGATTGTGGTGTCGGTAATTGATTCAGGTGTTAATTACAACCATGTGGATTTGGCGGATCATATGTGGGAAGACGATGATTACCCGAATCACGGCTGGGACTTTTATAATAATGACAATGACCCGATGGACGGCCACGGGCACGGAACGCACTGTGCCGGAACAGTAGCAGGTGATGGCACAGCGGGTTCGCAAACCGGTATGGCACCAGATGCCAGTATTATGGCTTGTAAAGTGCTGGCCGATGGTGGTGATGGTGCTGAATCAGGCGTATGGGCAGCCATTGAATTTACCGTGGATAACGGCGGAGATATTATCTCCATGTCACTGGGGTGGCAGCATAGCTGGAATCCTGACAGGGAATCGTGGAGAACAACCATGGATAATGCACTTGCGGCAGGCGTCATTGCTTCAGTAGCTGCTGGAAATGAAGGAGGAAGCATAACAAACCCTGATGATGTGCGTACACCGGGCGATTGCCCACCACCATGGTTGCACCCTGAACAAACACTACAAGGCGGCATATCCGCTGTAGTTTGTATTGGCGCCACCAATTCGAGTGATGGTATTGCCAGCTTTTCAAGCCGGGGTCCTTCATCGTGGGAAAATGTTTCTCCTTATTTTGACTATCCTTTTAATCCTGAAATGGGTTTATTACGTCCTGATGTATCTGCGCCTGGTGTGGATGTGAAATCATGTGATGCGTTTAACACCAATGGCTATAGCTATAAAAGTGGTACTTCGATGGCAACACCCGGCGTAGCAGGGGTGATGGCTTTGATTTTATCAAAAAATCCCAATCTATCACCAGAAGACATGACCAGTATTTTGGAGACTACAGCCGTAGATTTAGGCGCTACAGGAAAAGATAACGTATTTGGTTCAGGAAGAGTGGATGCATTAGAAGCTGTAACCACAGCAAATGCGCCAGGCCCGGTATACTATAGCCATACCATCAGTGATGACAATGAAAATGGCGAAATAGAATCAGGCGAAAGTGTGGCTCTTACA
>JAZBOW010000297.1:0-8343 GCA_036351335.1 Bacteroidales bacterium
CGTAAGCGGTACAAAAAACCAATGGTAGATGGCTGTTAAGGCGAATTGCGCCCGCGACCAATCGACCAGTTCTACGCTAAATTGTTCCATATGCTACTTTTTATTAATTAATTGTTCTATTACATAATCACTTTTTTCATCGTCGGTATTGAATTTTGTATTCAGAAAATCGGGGAAGAAGAAAATCTTTAACACGGCAAACATGATGAAGAGTTTGATCAATATGATCAGCCAGAGCTTTTTGCCCCATGAAGGCATATTTTTAAACCCGTTGTGGTAAAAACTGACTATTTTTTTGATCATTTCTTTTCAGCTTTTATTTGTTTTCTGTTTTTTCCCGGCAACAATTCCCATGTCCGAATCCCCCCGCGGCATTTAGTAAATGCTTCGAATGACATTCAGGGCATTTACCAACCCGTGTGTTTATTTCCACCCTGAAAGTGTGACCACAATCAAGGCAGCGAATGATGTTATTTTTAAAATGGACATTGCCGCCACCGATGCTCAGTATTTTTCCGAGGAATATAAAATCAGCCACTTTCTTCCGGGCTTTCCTGACCAGGCGGGTAAAAGTGGAGCGGGAAATTTCAAGTTGTACGGCGGCTTCTTCATGCGACAGGCCCACATAATCAGCTAATCGAAGTGCTTCAAATTCATCCAGCGAAAGTTTGATCTGCTCCAGGTTTCTTCCGGGTATGCCCATAGGTTTGAACTCCGTAAAAAGAGGCGGTTCGTGGATAATTCTATCGCTTTTTGGACGGGGCATCCTGTTGGGTTTTTAGATTCAGCACTTCAAAAGTAATGCACATATGTTCATAATGCAAGAGAAATGAGATATTTTTTTAACCGTAGAAATACGCAAAGTCGGTTGGTGGTTTTTTACTGGGTTTATTTGAAAATATTTGTTTAATTGCTATATTTGAGGGTGTTAATCAACTCTAAAACCTGTGCAGATGAAAAAACTCATTATCCAATAAAAAACTGTCATTCTGAGCGACAGCGAAGAATCTCTTCTTAACACCAACACACATAATATACAATCGGAGATCCTTCGTTGTCCCGATAGCAATCGGAACTTCCCTCAGGATGACAACAAAAATGAATAATAAATAATGAACACCGAATGATGAATTTAGAAGTGGTAAAAGTCAATTGTATTGCGATTACTTCTTCATTCAGAAATCGTTAATCGTAATTCGTAATTCAAAAAAAAATGACGCTATAAAAAAGCAACGATACTTCTTCACATGTGCCTTTTCACAAAAATATGCCTGGTCGTCGATTTGCATAAATAAACTTCTACTATTTATTTCGTTACTTTACCATTATTTCTTTTTAAAATAAGCAATGCTTATTTTATATAATGTTCTTTTATCTAACCAAAGATTCTATCTATGAAGAGATTAAGCTTAATTACAATCTGTATTCTTTTTATTTTTTCTGCTTGTCAGTACGATGAACAAAAGAAGACCGAATCGGGTAGTGAAACAACCGCTGCAAATTATTTTGACAATACAGGCCGCGATGATATCTTAACAGGAGGTGTCAAAATGATCCCCATACAAACATCAGCCGGGGAATTTAAGGTTTGGACCAAACGGACAGGCAACAACCCCAACATAAAAGTGCTCATTCTTCATGGCGGACCCGGTGCTTCGCATCAATACCTCGAGTGTTTTGATTCGTTCTTTCCGGGTGCAGGAATTGAGTATTATTACTACGATCAATTGGAATCGGTACGCAGCGATCAACCCGGTGATACCAGCCTCTGGCATCTGGACCGTTTTGTTGAAGAAGTGGAGCAAGTGCGTGTAGCTTTGGGACTTAACAAAGATAATTTTTACCTCTACGGGCAGTCGTGGGGCGGTATCCTGGCTATAGATTATGCCCTGAGATACCAGGACAATATGAAAGCACTTATTATTTCAAACATGGTTTCCTCCATTCCTGATTATGTAAAATACGCAGACGAAGTGCTGGGACCTCAGCTTGATCCTGAAGTTTTAAGTAGAATTAAAGAGTTGGAAGCCAATGATGACTTCCTGAATCCTGAATATACTGAACTTGTGTCGAATCATTACTACCCGGAGCATATCTTAAGAATGCCATTGGATGAATGGCCCGAACCGGTGGTGCGCGATTTCGAGCAGACAAATGTTGAATTTTATACCGCTATGCAGGGCCCCAGTGAGTTTGGATGTGCCGGAAATCCGAGATTGGAATTCTGGGACAGGAATGACGACTTATCCAAAATAAAAGTACCCACACTAACCATTGGTGCCAAATACGATACGATGGACCCGGAACATATGAAATGGATGGCCTCGGAGGTACAACATGGTAGGTATCTGTATTGCCCTGAAGGAAGTCATTTAGCGATGTACGATGACCAGGAAACCTATTTTGAAGGATTGATCAGGTTTATTAAGGATGTGGACGCTGGTGATTTTCCTGAGTAATTCAAAACAATTTTAATTAAATAAAAAAGGATGAAAAACCTGATTTATATCATTTTAGCCAGTTGGCTGGGTTTGTTTTCATGCACCAACGAAAAAGAAACCAAAAATCAACCACCCAATATTTTATTCATCCCGGTTGACGACCTGCGTCCTGACCTCGGATGCTATGGCGATTCTACCGCCATCACTCCGAATATCGACAAAGTAGCTGAACAGGGTGTTACTTTCACACGTACCTATTGCCAGCAGGCGGTTTGTAATCCTTCAAGAGCGAGCCTGCTCACAGGTTTACGCCCTGACACCCTAAGAGTTTGGGATTTAAGAACTGAATTTCGAAATAACTTACCTGATGTAGTAACAATTCCTCAATATTTCAAGCAAAATGGATATTACGTTTATGGGATCGGGAAGATTTTTCACAACATCTATCCGGATACCATTTCCTGGACTGAAAAACCGCATGTAGATGGATTTCCCTTTGATCCGGATGCAGTTTACCTTAATGAGGAAAATATAGCACGTCAGGAAGAAAAGAAACTGACATACATTGAAAAAGGGATCAACCGGATTGACCAGCTTGGCTCGTGGTATATCAAAACAGTTGCCACCGAAAATGCGGATGTGGATGATGATGCCTATTTCGACGGTGCACAAACTACGGCTGCTTTAAAAAAGATGGAAGAATTGTCAAAGAAGGATCAACCTTTCTTTATGGCAGTCGGCTATTATCGTCCTCACCTGCCATTTAATGCACCCAAAAAATATTGGGATCTGTACGACCGGGAATCCATACCATTAGCCAGGAATCAATACATTCCTGAATACATGCCTGAATATGCCATGAACCGGGGAAATGAACTCCGGTCGTATGATGATATGAAAGACCTGCCATTGCCTGAAGGTGAGCCTTTTGATGAAGACAAACAGCGTTTGCTTAAACATGGGTACTACGCAAGCGTTTCTTACATCGATGCGCAAATTGGCAGGTTGGTAGCAGGACTGAAAGAATACGGCTTATATGAAAATACGATCATTGTTATCTGGGGCGATCACGGTTGGAAACTTGGTGAACACAACGCATGGTGCAAGCAAACCAATTATGAGATCGATACACGCGTACCCATGATCATTGCAGGAGCAAATGTGGGTGCCAAAAATTCTCATTCAGACGCACTTACCGAGTTTGTTGACATTTACCCTACCCTTTGCGAGATGGCCGAACTTGATATCCCTGAACATCTTCAGGGTTTAAGTGTTACTCCTTTATTGGCTAACCCTGATCAGGAATGGAAAAAAGCTGCATTCAGTCAATTTCTGCAGGGAAGATTTGGCAAAATGCATGCAAACCATGAAGGCAAACAATACATGGGCTATACCATCCGGACAGACAGGTATCGCTACGTGGAGTGGTATGAATGGGATCCATCCAATACGAGAGGAGCTCTGACTGATAGAGAACTTTACGACCACGAAACTGATCCGGATGAAAATATAAATATTGCGGGGTTTGATGAAAATTCCGGGATTGTAATTTCTTTATCTAAACAATTAAAAACTATTTATAGATAACTTTAGTGGCACTGCTTTTCCCATCCTGTTGTAACGTGATGAGGTATGTACCCTTAGGTAAGTCAAGTTTGGGTTGCCACTGAAAATGCCGGATGGTTTGAGATTTGTCTTCCAGCGCAAATGACTCTATCAGGCTGCCGTCAATTGTAAATATGGATAAAGTTACGGGAGAATTACGCTTTAACTCGAAGCTAATTTCAGTGGAACCGGAAAATGGATTCGGTGAAATATCAATCGGAATATAAGTGGTTTTGCTCTCTTCAACACCACTTCCTACCTCAGCTTTACTTTTTGACATATATAAGGGGGCTTTTCCATTTCGATATGATTGCCAAATGCAATAAACATACTGAGAGTTGACGGGCAAGGCGTATTCTCCGCTAAATAAGTCAGGGTTCACATCTTCCACATTGTTATTTGTGATCTGAACAGTGTCGTTCCAACCCCAATCCGACTGCAAACAATAAATCTCACGATCCTCAGCTTCTTCAGCATCAAAACTTAAGTAATACAAATCGGGTAAAAAGCTCAATACTGCCATATACCAGTAAAATCCGGAAGGGTGTTTAGGTTCAGACAAATCATAAATACTATAAGTGAAAGTTTCTTCGACATAGATATCGTAACTTTTTATGTAATCCGGATCAACCCAACTTAAAATGTTGAGTTGTTCCTCCCAAACTGATTCGTCAATATTCAGGTTGGGCTCATTCCCAAGTCGGTCAATTTCCGTTGGATCAGACCAATAATATTCCTGAATACCAGAATCGTACATATACCTGGAATAATTTACAGTTATTGAATCGCCTATCTGTTTTTCCCACCCTGCAAGCCTATTTCCTACAACAATGTTCGAGCAACTAACTGAATCCAGTTTGGTTACCCCCTCAACAAAAATGGTATCGCTTATACTCCTAATTTGTCCTACATACGCACTTCCACCGCTGTTCCAACCAAGCCAATTATTGTAATCCGATAAACCAAAGCTTTCAATATCTTCGTTCTCCATGATTAATAAAAATGTTTTATCAAGCGAGCCATCCGTCATGTATTCAGTTGCAAACAATTCAAACTTTCCGTTGAGATCAGCGAGATAAAGTAAAAACCCGACTCGTCCTTCATATCCTTTAGAAAGAAATACCGGCTGATGGTAGTTAATATTTTCATCATTGAGCAATGGATACTCGATTTCGTCACCATTTAATTCGGTTTGATAAATCATGGCATTGGAAGTGTTGTCAAACTTCTTTTCGTAAAACATGATCGATATATCAGATCCATTCACCCATACAAAAGGATTTGCATTAAATGAATTTGAATCGGTAACTGCTGTTGGTTCGGTCCACTCGAACATCTCCTGGCCTGGTACCTGTATAGTTAAGAGTGCACTTAAAATCAGAAGGAATAGGTTTTTCATTGCATATGACTTTTGGTTTCTTAACGTATTGTAAACTTAAACAATTTTAGTTTTTATTTGACTTAAACCTTAAGAATTCCTTTTCAGAAACCGATGACTTTTTTGCTAATTTTTGGGCTCCCACTTCCATCCTCTAACACCTGGCGTATCATAAAAAATCTGCTGGCATTCTTCTATACTAATATTGTCATAAATTTCGTTGCCACTATACGTCATGATGGTGCATTTACCCACGTCTTCCTTTTCGCAACCAGCCATCCAAGGAACAAACAAAACAATAGCCAATATGGATATCCTGATCAAGATAGAAAGTGCAATTCTCGCAGTTGAATTCAGTTTTTTTGAATATCGATTTGTTTTCATCTCAAGTCTTTTTAAGTTCAAACAATTTTATTGAATATCTGGTCTGGATTTCAAATTTACGGCGGGATAGAAGAAAAGTCAATAGAAGTATATAAATTCCATTTATTTTTGACCTATTAAAAAAGAGGTTAAAATTGAACTTTTACGAAAGCATTGCAAAATATTACCATTTTATTTTCCCGCTGAACATGGCCCAGGTGGCATTTGTAAGGCAATCATTTGAGAAAACACAACAGTTAGAATTGCTGGATATCGGCTGCGGTATTGGTGAACTCAGCTTCGAGCTTTCCAGGCATTTTAAAAAGGTAAATGCCATTGATCTGGATGATAGCATGATTCGAAGGGCAGAACAGGATGTTGGTGCAGGGCCAGGTAATTTAAATTTCAGTGTATTAAATATGCTTGAAATTGAAAAAACCTTTGGCGCCCATTCGCTGGATGCTATTGTTTGTTTTGGCAATACCCTTGTGCACCTGGATGGGCCGGAACAAATACTTGACTTTTTTAAGCAATCCAGAGCCGTACTAAAAAGTGATGGCAAATTGCTGATTCAAATCATCAATTACGACCGGATTATTGATCAGAACATAAATTTCCTGCCAACGATCGAAAATGATGAAATAAGATTTGTCAGGAATTACCGGCTGCATCCTGATCATAAGAAACTCGATTTCCAAACGATGCTAACCATAAAAAAGACAAACAAGACCATTGAGAATACAATTGAACTCTACCCTCTGCAAAGCGGTGAAATAAATCAAATGTTATTGGAAGCCGGATTTACAAAGATTGTCTTTTTCGGCAATTTCAAGCGTGAAGCATTTTCAAAAGATAGCATCCCTATGGTAGTGGAAGCAAGTTAAGCTTGTTAAAATAGTGTTAAAGTGCTTATCAGTATGTTCACATCTGGTATTTTTCATCGACTTTAGAATGCACTTTAATCAAAACACTATGAAAATATTTTACACTATCCTATTTATTCTGTTATGCTTGATTACTGCCCAGCCAGAAGCAAGTGCCCAGGGCGAACACGCAAGACAGGAAACCAAACTTAACCAGGTGTATGAACATTACAACCTCAGCGGAGAAAATATAGTCATCGCCATTATTGACCGGGGGATCGATTATTTCCACCCCGATTTTATCGATGTGAACGGCAAAACACGTTTACTTTATCTCTACGACATGATCAATCCCGAAGGTGCCAATGATCCGGATAACCCTTATGGTGTAGGAACTATTTTTACAGAGGAAGAACTCAACGCTTCTCTTGATACTGATGGCCCTCCCCTTTCAATGGATCGATATGGACATGGAACAGCCACTTCAGGTATTGCCGGGGGCGATGGTTCAGCAACTGCCGATCTTGCATTCCACGGGGTTGCACCGGAAGCAAAGCTTATTGTTGTTAAAGCAATTCAGGATTACTTCCCTCCTTTCAATGATCAGCCCGGTCAGGATGGGTTTTATAACCCCACATTCATTCCTATTGCACTGCAATTTATTGCCGATAAATTGCAGGAAGCAGGCATGCCCGGTGTCGCCTTGCTCAATATGGGATCAGTTGGTGGTCCTACTGATGGCACCAGCACCATTGCCAGGGCAATGGACGATTTTGTTGACTTAGGAAACTCATTAGTTTGTGGCGTTGGCGATGATGGGGGCGCAGACAACCATGCATCAGCAGCAATACTTCAGGGAGAGACCATAGAATTAGATATTCAAAAAAGTGAAACGGGTAATTTGCGATTTGAGCTATGGTACAGTGAAGAAGACAGGTTTGAAGTAACCATAACCAGACCCGACAATTCAACGGAAGGACCTTTTACTGCTCCTTCAACTGCCAACGATAAAGATGACAGGTTTTTAACCAGTATAAATTATTACCATCGTGGAGCCAATATGGATTTTGCTGGGGCAATCTCCAATCGCCGGCAAATCATGATCGATATTTCAGGTGCCCCGGGCGAATACAAAATATCTCTTAAAGGTAGTACCATTAATGCAGGTGGAAATTTCCATGCAGTTCTTAATCCCTCCAGGCATGGCAATAACAATAAATTTTTATCTCATGTTGTGGCAGGTTTTGCCATAAATGATTTCGCTTCATCTGAAAAAAGCATATCACCAACAGATTATGTTGTGAAAAACGATTGGATAGATATGGATGGCATTCAGCGACAATTAACAGGCCAGGGAGATACCGGTGAGTTATGGGCTGGCAGCAGTTGGGGGCCAACCCAGGATGACCGAATGGGTGTTGATTTTGCTGCCTGTGGTGAAGTGCTTTATGGTGCCTATAGTCCTAATACATGGTACAGTCATTTCCCGCATTTACTGGTGCAGGGCAGCGAAAATAATTACGGAATACAAAATGCGGTAAGTGCGGCTGCACCGCTCACAACAGGCGTCATTGCGCTGATGCTGGACGCAAATCCGAATTTAACCCCTGCAATGATCAAACAAATTCTGCAACAGACAGCAAGAAGCGATGGTTTTACCGGGAACGTGCCAAACAACCAATGGGGCTATGGA
>JAZBOW010000298.1:0-6807 GCA_036351335.1 Bacteroidales bacterium
CATTATATTGAAAATGCCACCGCCGCGATGGCCATTGGTTATAAACTTGGTTTGAATGCTGAACAATTAAAAAAGGGCATTGAAAGTTTTAAAGGTGTGTCGAGGAGGTTTGAGGTAAGACATATAAACAACCCAGTTTTTATTGATGATTACGCCCATCATCCTGCGGAAATTAACGTGACGATTGAAGCTATCCGAATGCTCTATCCCGGAAGAAAAATTACAGGTATCTTTCAGCCTCATCTTTATAGCCGCACACGTGATTTTGCAGATGAGTTCGCAGCTTCACTTTCCAAACTCGACGACATCATACTCCTCGACATATACCCGGCACGCGAAAAACCCATCAATGGCATCTCTTCTTCAGTGTTACTTGATAAAATAGAAAATTCCAATAAACGCATTCTCAGCAAAGCAGAGGTGCTCAGGTACGCTGAAACGCTGAAAACAGATGTATTGCTAACCATTGGCGCCGGAGACATTGGATTTTTAGCTGATAAAATTGAACAAATAGTAAAACGGTCATGAAGCAATTATTCCATATCATACTTTTTATTTTGCTGGGTATTACTTTGCTTAGCCTTATGGGATTTATCGTGTATGAGCATGGACGGCAACCTATCCAGAAAACAAAAATAAAAATCTCCAAAACTGGAAATGGGGGTTTTCTGAACCAGGAACTCATTTTCAGTTCTATACATGAATTAAATGGTATGGACACGGTCATGGTTTCGGATTTTGACGAAGCGTTTATTGAAAATAAATTGTGCCAAAATCCCTATATAGAATATGCGGATGCCTATATAAATATTAACAGGGAATTGATCCTGAATATAAAAGAAAGAGAAGCTTTATTACGGATTTACTTACCAGACAACAGCAGCTTTTATATAGATTTTGAAGGAAAAATATTCCCATTATGCGACTGGTTTACACCGCGACTTTTAATAGCCAATGGCTATATCAATGCTCCAATGCCTGAGGGATTATCAAGCGTTCAAGATAGCATCTATACCGAATCTGCATTGCCCGAATTATATAAATTGGCTAAAAATATCACATCAAGGCCATTCTTAAATTCGCAAATAAGCCAGATTTATGTGAATAGCAAAAACGAATACGACCTTATACCAGAGCTAGGAAGCCACTCTATCAGGCTCGGTCAAATAGATCATTTAGATGAAAAACTCAGGAACCTCGAGACCTTCTATAGAAAAAAGCTTGTAACCGAGGGATGGGATAAATACGAAATAATAAACCTTATGTATACAAACCAAATCGTTTGCACTAAAAAATAATGATATGGAATCAGAAATAATCGTCGGCCTCGACATAGGGACAACCAAAATTGCCTGTATAGTTGGCAGAAGAAATGAATTCGGAAAAATTGAGATACTCGGCTATGGTAAAACCGATTCAATCGGTGTAAAACGAGGCTTTGTCGCCAACATCGAAAATACAGTCCAGTCTATTAAGACGGCAGTAACCCAGGCAGAGCAGAAATCAGGTGTCGATATAAAATATGTGAATGTCGGCATTGCCGGACAACATATCAGAAGCCATCAGCACCGCGGCAATATAATCCGTGAAGATCCTGACAAAGAGATAAACGCTTCGGAAATTGACCGTCTCACTCAAAATATGTACAAGCTGAGCATGGCACCAGGTGAAGAGATTATTGATGTGATCGCACAGGAATATATCATTGATGGCGAAGTAGGAATCAGGCAGCCCGTGGGCATGCTGGGCAATACACTTGAAGCAAATTTTCATATTATCATTGGTCAAACCGCTGCAGCCAAAAATATTCTCAAATGCATCAAAAAAGCCAACCTGGAGATGGTGGACCTCATTCTTGAACCCATTGCATCTGCCGAAGCTGTTTTAAGCGATGAAGAAAAGGAAGCAGGCGTGGCACTGGTTGATATTGGCGGCGGAACCACCGACATTGCTATTTTCCAGGATAACATCATCAGGCACACAGCAGTTATTCCATTTGGTGGTGAAGTGGTCACCGAAGATGTAAAAGAAGGTTGCACCATCATTAAAAAACATGCTGAAGAATTGAAAGTGAAATTCGGTTCGGCACTTGCCAGCGAAAACAGGGAAGATGAGGTAGTGGCTATTCCAGGGCTTCGTGGCCGTCCGCCAAAGGAAATCACATTGAAAAACCTGGCTTCCATTATCCAGGCACGCATGGAAGAAATTATTGAGCAAATGTATTTTGAGATCAAAAACTCAGGTTTTGAGAAAAAACTTATTGCAGGCATCGTGTTAACAGGTGGTGGTGCGCAACTGAAGCATATAGATCAATTGGCCGAGTTCTCAACCGGAATGGACACGAGAATTGGATACCCGAACGAACACCTGGCAAATGATGTGCCAGACGAAATGGCCAGCCCTATGTATGCCACAGGTGTAGGATTGGTTATTGAAGGCATCCACCGTTTTGATTACGACAAGCAGCGGGAAAATTTTGAATATGATTCGGATGGCAATAAAAAAGCCAAAAAGAAAAAGAAGAAAAGTCAAAGTGGTGAACCAGGCTCCAGGAGGTTTTTAAATATGCTCGAGAACTGGTTTGACAGCGATACCAACGAATAACTAAAAATTAACTTTTGTTTGTTAAAAACTATATACACATTGAATTTTATAACTTTTAGAATACAGTATTTTTAATTAAAACCAACATACCAAAAATGATCACTTTCGAACCAAAACAACGACCAGCCTATATCAAAGTATTAGGCGTAGGAGGCGGAGGCAGTAACGCTGTAAATCATATGTTTACTCAAGGAATAAAAGGAGTTGATTTTGTTGTTTGTAATACCGATGTACAAGCACTTGAATCAAGCCCGGTTCCTGTTAAGATAGAAATGGGTAATAAAGGTGGACTTGGTGCCGGCTCAAAACCCGAAGTGGGAAGGACTGCGGCGGAAGAATCTATTGAAAAAATTAAAGAAACCTTAACTGAAGATACCCAAATGCTATTCATAACGGCAGGAATGGGTGGTGGCACCGGCACAGGTGCCGCGCCCATCATTGCCAAACAAGCGCGGGAATTGGGCATTCTAACCGTAGGAATTGTGACCCTACCCTTTTCGTGGGAAGGCCGCAGGCGCAAACAACAAGCCGAAGCTGGTATTGAAGAAATAAAAAAATACGTAGACACCTTGCTTGTGATCAGCAACGACAAACTGCGTGAACAATATGGCAACCAGACAGTAAGTGAAGCCTTTGCAAAAGCCGACAATGTATTAACCTCAGCTGCAAAAGGTATCGCCGAGCTAATTACGGTTACAGGTTATATTAACATCGATTTCCAGGATGTGAAAACCGTAATTGAAGACAGCGGCAAAGCTATCATGGGATCAGCCACAGCAGAAGGCGAAGGACGTGCCTTGCTGGCTATTGAAGAGGCTATGAGTTCACCATTGTTAAATGATAATGATATCAAAGGCGCCCAGAACATACTGCTCTACATCATGACAGGCTCAGAAGACCTTACAATGGACGAAATCACCGAAATTACCGACTATGTACAGCAAGAATGCGGCAGCGATAACGAAGCCGATGTGATCTGGGGTAATGGCAAAGATGAAGCACTGGGCAATAAAATTGGCATCACCATTATAGCAACTGGTTTCAACTCAAAGAGGCCATCAGCTATCAGGACAACAAAAACAGTTGGCACCATCGGAACAAATGCGAAAGAAGAAATACCAAAAACTGCTATTAAAGAGGAAATGCCGACCATCGAAATAAAAAAGGAAGAGGAAGTAGAGGAAGATGTGATTGAAGTGCCTGCCTTTGAATCAATGCTGCACAGAACCCGCAAAGAAGAAAATGAAACCACTTCGGGCATTCATATTGTCAATAAAACAGGTGGCGATAACGCCCCTCAAACAAATGACGGTTCAGGGATGATTAGAAAAACGGTTTCGACAGATCTAACACCCAAAGAAAGAGAAACCACGGCTAATAATCCGAGCGATGGACTGTTTTCTGTTACTAAAAGATCAGACAAAATGCCTCCGGGTGTAAGCCATACCATCTCTTCCACAAAAACAGTTGAGGAAAGACCACTCACGATTGAAGAAGAAGACCAGGCTATTAAGAAAAACATGGAAGACAGGGCGAACAAACTGAAATCATTAAGCCAGGTAAAAAGTCCTGAGGATGTGGCACAGATGGAAAACGTGCCGGCCTATGTCCGTAAGAAAATTGATTTGTATTCGCCTTCTTATTCATCAGAGTCTGTAGTGTCAAGATATACGCTTGGCGAAGATGAAAATAACAATCCTGTGATAAAAACCGACAATTCATTTTTACACGACAATGTGGACTAGTTAACTTGAAAGATATCGATATGCAATTAGAAATACTGATCAACAACGACATTAAGTCGGCCATGCTTGCAAGGGATAAGGAAAAGCTGAATGCTTTAAGGGCTATAAAAGCAGCTTTGTTGATGGAAAAAACCGGCAAAGATGTGGTTGCCGGTGAAATTCCTGAAAGTGTCGAATTAAAAGTATTACAAAAACTGGTAAAACAAAGGAATGAGGCCGCGGCTATTTATCGTGATAAAGGACGCCCCGAGTTGGCCGAAGAAGAAGAATTTCAGGCCAAAATTATACAGGCATATTTGCCTGAGCAAATGAATGAAACAGAAGTTGAGGCAGTGGTGCGACAGGTGGTTGAAGAAATATCTGCCACAGGGATGAAGGATATGGGAAGAGTGATGGGCATGGTTACAAAACAGTTGGCCGGTAAAGCAGACAACCGTCTTGTTTCCAAAATTGTGAGGGACCTTCTCAGCAATTAATGGGCAAAAAAAAGACCGGCGAACGCCGGTCTTTTTTTCATTATTGTTTTCTGTGATTATGAGCCGAGAGCGATTCTTTTAAAATCAACAACGGTCAAATCTTTGTCTTTCGACTGTAAGTATTCGGCCACATTTTTCTTGCTATCCTTAATAAAAGTCTGGTTCAAAAGCGTGTTTTCTTTGAAAAATTTGTTCAATTTTCCCATAGCGATCTTTTCCAGCATTTCTTCAGGTTTTCCTTCCTGGCGTGCCATATCTTTACCAATCTCAATTTCATGAGCGATTACATCCGAAGGTACATCATCTTTGCTTAACGATACCGGTGCCATCGCAGCAATCTGCATCACCACATCTTTTCCTTCTGCATCAAAATCACCGGCTTTGTTAAAACCTGCAATTGTCGCAATTCGGTTACCCGGGTGAATATACGCGTAAGTGCTAGCGGCTTCCACCACTTCATATTTACCAAGTTCAATCTTCTCACCAATTACACCTGTTTGGTTGGTAATGGTTTCTTCCACCGTATGACCATCTATATCCATTGATTTCAACGAATCAATATCTTTAACTTTATTTTTTATGGCCGCATCAAGAATTGATTCAGTATAAGTAATAAAATCAGCGTTTTTTGCGACAAAATCAGTTTCGCAGTTCACCATCACAGCGGCTGCAAAAGTTTTATCTTCACTTACTTTGGCTAATACAACACCTTCATTGGCAGAACGGTCAGCACGGTTAGCCGCCACTTTTTGTCCTTTTTTTCTTAGTATGTCAATAGCTTTTTCAACATCACCTTCGCTTTCAATCAACGCTTTTTTGCAATCCATCATGCCGGCGCCGGTGATTTTTCTTAATTCGTTTACCTGTTGGGCTGTAATATTCATTTTTATCTCAGCTTTTATAATTTTTAATCTATTTCTTTTTTGTTATCGGTTTCCTGGGGCGTTTTGATTTAGCAGGTTTGTCGTCATCATCCATCGATTTCTTCGACTTGACTTCCTTCTTACCTTTTTCAGCTTCTTTATCCGCTTCTTCTTCCGCCTGTGCCAGTGTTTGCGATTTGGCTTTAATATCAGCAGCTAACTCTAAAGCTTCAGCTTCTTCCTCATCTTTCTCTTTCGCCAATTTCCGTTCTTTCAATCCTTCGGCCACAGCAATAACCGCGGCATTTACAATAATGGATATCGATTTTGAAGCATCATCATTTGCCGGAATGGCAAAATCCACCAGGTTCGGATCAGTATTCGTATCTGCCATCGCGAAAATGGGAATATTCAATTTACGGGCTTCAGCCACTGCAATTTTCTCCTTATTGATGTCTACCACGAACAAAGCTGCCGGTAAGCGGCTCATATCTGCAATACTTCCAAGGTTTTTCTCCAGCTTCGCACGCTCACGGCTTACCTGTAATTTCTCACGTTTCGACAGGTTATTGTATGAATTTGTATTCATCATCTTGTCGATGTTCGCCATCTTTCGCACCGCTTTACGAATCGTAGCAAAGTTGGTTAACATACCACCCGGCCAACGCTCAGTAACATACGGCATGTTCACTTTTTTTACTGATTCAGACACCAATTCTTTGGCCTGTTTTTTTGTAGCCACAAACAGGATTCTCCTGCCAGATTTAGCTATTTGTTTTAAAGCTTTCTGCGCTTCTTCCAGTTTAGCCTGGGTTTTGTAAAGGTCAATAATATGAATTCCATTGCGCTCCATAAAGATGTACGGCGCCATGTTTGGATTCCATTTGCGTTTGAGATGGCCAAAATGAACACCTGCATCAAGCAAATCGTCGAAACTTACTCTAGTCATTTTTTAAATTTTAATTTGTTTACATTCTCTTTAACAATTGCCATATAGCTCATTAATGAAGTTATGGCAATTTGGATACTAAACTCTTTCCGGTGTAAATGAAATATTTTAACGTTTACTGAACTGGAATTTTTTACGAGCTTTTGGTTGTCCCGGTTTTTTACGTTCTA
>JAZBOW010000299.1:0-4880 GCA_036351335.1 Bacteroidales bacterium
AGAACCTGGATATTGAATCATCCTGGAATTTTGGGTTGACCTATACTGCCTACATTGATATTGGAAGTAGGGAGTTAACCCTTACAACTGACTATTTCTACACGAAATTCGACAACCAGGTAATTCTCGACAGGGAGGAAGATCCGTTCATTGTATATATTTATAACCTGGATGGACAATCGTATTCGAACAGCATTCAACTGGAAGCGCAATATGAACCTATCAACCGTTTTGAGTTGAAACTGGCCTTTCGTTACAATGATGTGAAGACTACATTTGGAGATGAGTTGAAAGAAAAACCATTTGTAAGCAAGTATATCGGGCTGCTGTCGGCATCTTACCAGACCAATTTGAAAAAGTGGCAATTCGATATGAATTTGCAGCTCAATGGTGATCAGCAGTTGCCTTATACCGGTTTTAATCCTGAAGTGTATCAGCGCCCGGAACGCTCACCGGTATATGCTATTCTGAATGCCCAGGTTACCAAGTACTTTAAACGCTGGGATGTGTATATTGGAGGTGAAAACCTGACCAATTACAAACAAAACAACCCGATCATTCAGCCGAATGAACCATTTGGAGAATATTTTGATTCATCCATGGTTTGGGGGCCGGTAAGTGGGATAAAAGTGTATGCCGGAATAAGGTTTACGATTAAATAATTACAAATTACTGATATGAAATTAATAAAGATCATTCCTGTCATATTATTAAGCTTTGCAGCTTTGCAGATGAATGCGCAGGATAACAACGTTAAAATTGATACAGTGTCAATAAAAACTTCTGCTAAATGCAATGATTGTAAAGAAAGGCTGGAACATGATATGGCTTTTGAGAAAGGGGTAAAAGCGGTTGAACTTGATAATGACACCAAAATTTTAACTATTGTTTACAAGACGAGTAAAACCAGCGAAGAAAAGTTAAAAATAGCAGTTACAAAAATTGGCTATGATGCCGACGACATGCCGGCCGATCAAAAAGCCCACGACCGCTTACCGGCCTGTTGCCAGAAAGATGTAGAACCGCATTAATTATATTGTCATTTCGAACGCAATGGAATGGAGTGAGAAATTTCCTGAGCAAGTCGTGCTTTCCCGGGGGATTTCTCGCCGCAATACCTCCGGCAAAGCTTTTCTCGAAATGACAGGATTGTTTATAGGGGATTTCTCCTCGCTTCGCTCGTTCGAAATGACAGGGTGGTTAAATATTTTCTGTTTCATCGTTTAGAAACTGCCAATCAGGATTGAACGATGATATGAGTTTATCTTTTTTATCTCTACGCCATTTCTTTATTTCCTTTTCCCGCTCAATTGCATGTTCAATGTTCGTAAAATGCTCGTAGTAAACCAGGTAGTGACAATTGTATTTTTTTTGTAAAGCCTTTAAAATCACCTGTTTTATGTTCATTTACTCTGCGTCCAAGATTGTTTGTAACGCCAAGGTAGAGCACGTTTTTATGCTTATTGGTCATGAAATAGACGAAGTAGTTGTGGTCTCTCATAGACAATAAAAATATTAAAAATCTCAAAAAAGTCTGGCTGTCATTTCGAACGCAATGGAATGGAGAGAGAAATCTCCTGAGCAAGTGGTGCTTTCCCGGGGGATTTCTCGCCGCAATACCTCCAGCAAAGCTTTCCTCGAAATGACAGGATTGTTTATAGGGGATTTCTCCTCGCTTCGCTCGTTAGAACTGACAGGGCTTTATGATTCAATTGCCAGGCTCATCGTAACCAACTCTGCAATGTCAAAGTTTTTAACATCTTCCTCCCTGTTTTGATATTTGATGCCATCCGTCATCATGGTCATGCAGAAAGGACAAGCTGTTGCTATGATATCGCAACCGGTTGCCAGGGCTTCTTCCGTGCGTTCAATAAACACTTCTTTATCCCCTTTTTCGGCTTCCTTGAACATTTGTCCGCCACCAGCGCCACAACATAGGGCAAACTGTTTGTTGCGTTTCATTTCAACTTTGTTGCCCGGCAACGCATCTAATACAGAGCGCGGCGCTTCATATTCTTTATTACCCCTGCCCAGGTAACATGGATCGTGGAAGGTGATCTTTTTTTCTTTTAATTCACCGCCATTCAGGTCTAATTTGCCATCGGAAATCATTTGTTGCAGAAACTGTGAATGATGCATGATCGCATAGTTGCCTCCAAGGTCGGGATATTCATTTTTAATGGTATTGAAATCATGTGGGTCGCAGGTGATGATCTTTTTCACTTCGTAACCGTTCAACACTTCGATGTTCATCATGGCCTGCATCTGGAACACCATTTCATTTCCGGCACGCCTGGCAATATCGCCGCTGTCGCTTTCCTCTGTTCCAAGCACCGCATAATCAATTTTCAAATGATTCAGAATTTTTACAAATTCACGTGTCACCTTTTTGTACCTGTCATCAAAAGCGCCTGCCGATCCGATCCAGAACAAATATTCGGGTGTTTTTCCCTGTGCCAGCTGGCTGGCCATGGTAGGTACTTCCAGTCCTTCAGCCCACAGCATGCGGTCTTCCGGCGAAAACTGCCACGGCGCTCCATTATTTTCAATATTCGTAATAGCAGCATTCAGCGTTCCTGATCCGCCTGCTTCTTCCAGGTACATATACCTTCTTAATTCCATTATGATTGATACCTGGTCAATATCTACCGGACATTCGTTGGTACAAGCGTTGCAGGTAGTACAAGCCCAGATCTCTTCAGGCGTGATATAGGAACCCAGCAGGGTTTGGGCTTCATCAGCCTGTAGTTTCACACCTACCATATGATGGCCCACTTCTTCGATGCGATCGCGGGTATCCATCATGATCTTTCTTGGCGAAAGCAGTTTGCCTGTAATGTTGGCCGGACAAACAGCTGTACACCTGCCGCACTCGGTACAAGTGTACGAATCCATAATGCTTTTCCAACTCAGATCTTTCGCATCTTTGGCGCCAAAGCGTTCAATTTCCACATCTGCCACTGCCTCTTCACCCAACACCCCCATGGCTACTTTCACTTCGTTGGTGATGGCATCCATGTTGCTGATATAGGTAGCGGGTTTAAGTTTCGCATAAAACACATTCGGGAATGAAAGAAAAACGTGAAAATGTTTTGAATAGGGAATGTAGTTGAGGAAAATGAACACGCCTACAATATGAAACCACCAGCCCGTTTTTTCGATCAGGATTAAGGTGGTATCGGGTAAATTGGTGAATAAAGGAACGAGGAAACCGCTAAAGAAAATATGTCCGGTATCCACATAATGTTCCACTCCTCGCAGTTGCAACACGCGGTCGGCAGCATTCATACAAAATAAAGCTGACATGAGCAGGATTTCCGTGACCAGAATAATATTGGCATCCATCAGCGGCCAGCGTGTCATTTCGCGGGTATGGAAACGTTTTACCCTTATCACATCTCTCCGGATAATGAAAATCACACAGGCAAAAATGACAGACAGCGCAAACAATTCAAAGAAGGAGATCAGTACATTATAAAAAGGGATGCCGCTAAAAAACCGGTGTGTGCCTGCCATACCATCTATCATGATCTCCAGCATTTCGATATTGACAAGTATAAAGCCAGCATACACCATGATATGTAAGATACCTGAAACAGGTCTTTTCACCATTTTGCTTTGCCCGATGGCTACCCTGAACATCCTTTTCCAGCGTTCCGGTTTATTGTCGTTAATGCTTAGGTCTTTACCAAGATTGATGTTCTTAACAATAATGCTTACATTTTTGTAAAAAAGAACAATGGTTAAGATAAGAATAAGAATGAAAATAATACTTGATATCATGAGTAGATCATTTAAAGATTAAACATTGACCTGTTGTGAAACTCGCCTGCAATTTATTAAGTTGTAAATTAATTAACAGTCATATTTTATAGGGCTCAGGATCATGCATAACCATAGAGTCTGTCGAATTCAGCCCGGTATTTTTCTTTAATTTCTTTCCGGCGGAGTTTCAGGGTGGGTGATAATTCGCCAGTAAGTGGTGTCCATTCGTCAGCCGTTAATTCAAACTTTTTAATCTGATTGTGCCGTCCGAGCGTTTCATTGAGTTTGTCGATTTCTTTCTGATATCTTGCTAGTACTTTTGGTTTTTTAATGAGGTCGGCATTGTCCCTGAATTTGATGCCATTCTTAAAGCACCATCCATGTAAATATTCGAAAGCGGGAGAAATAATAGCTGCAGCATACTTTTCGCCGGCACCTACCACCATCAGCTGTTCAATAAGTTGTGACTCTTTAAATTTGTTTTCCACGATCTGTGGTGCTACATACTTTCCGGTTGACAATTTGAAGATTTCCTTTTTCCTGTCGGTTATCTGCAGGATATTGTGTTCGTGAATTTCGCCAATATCACCGGTATGGAACCAGCCCTCTTTGTCGATCACTTCAGCGGTTCTTTCCGCATCTTTATAATAACCCATCATCAGGCTGGGACCTTTCATCAGAATTTCGCCGTCTTCAGCAATTTTAACTTCAATATTATTAACGATTGGTCCAACCGTTCCGAATTGCAGCAAAGGATATTTGGCATGGTTCACCGCAATTACCGGCGATGTTTCTGTTAATCCGTAACCTTCCTGTATCGGTAATCCGGCAGCCGTGAAAATGCGCGCCAATCGAGGCTGTAAAGGCGCACTGCCCGAAACGATAATAAACACGTTGCCACCCAGTGCTTCACGCCATTTGCTGAATATTAATTTATTGGCCAGTTTCAGTTGAAGTTCGTACCAAATGCCATTGGCGCCGTTCAATTCATACCTCAGGCCGAGGTTTACTGCCCAGAAGAATAAACTTTTCTTAATCCCGGTTAGTTCTTTACCTTTCAATAGAATTTTATCAAAAAGTTTTTCTACAACACGCGGAACAGCAGCAAATCCATG
>JAZBOW010000300.1:0-4274 GCA_036351335.1 Bacteroidales bacterium
TGCACCCGGCGGGTTGAAATATACCCATCCCAATAATCGTATGATGCAACGCGCTGGATATTCCCAATTTTCAATCATTTTCAATACCTTATCTGCTCCCTAAAATAAAAATAAACCCCAAATTATTTGACTTTCGTCAATTACCGCCTTATATTTGGGGCACGCTATTATATAGTTCGTTACCAACCAACAAGCAAAACCGTTGGTAACTTTTTTAACTTAAAACTGTATAACAGCTTGAAAAACAAACAAAAAAAACAAGCATTATGAAAAACATTTATGCGCTTTTCTGCGGTATCGCCGTAGTTTTCTCTTCGCTTTATGCACAAAACGAAAATATCCTTAGTAAGGGTATTTCAGCCAGAGACAATCCCAATGTACTATCAATAACTGTAACCGGTGGTGAATATGGTTATGCTGATGAACTGTACATTTATTTCATAGAGGGGGCAACACCCGGCTATGATGTAGAAATGGAATCGATAAAATGGTACAGCATTTATCCTGATGCCACCATGATATGGAGCATTGCCAGCGATGAAACGGAGCTGGCCATCAATGCCATGCCTTTGCATTGCCTGTTTAACGGGCTTACCAGCATCCCCATTCATTTTCAATGTGGCTATGATGAACAATACACCTTCACATTCAGCGGTATGGATACCTATGAGTATCCAACTGAATTCTGGCTGGAAGACCTCTGCACCGATGATGACTGGTTCAGCATCAACCGTGATTCGGATACCTATACGTTTTCAGGTTGTGTTGGCGACTCCAGCATCAACCGCTTTGTGATGCATTTTATGGATCCTACAGGTATCGAAATCAATCCCAATACGATTGATGAAATTCGCATTTACGCTACGGCAAATTATGCGAACATAAAAACTGATCACCCTGAGCTAATCAAGGATGTGCAGATATTCGACCTGGTGGGGAATGAAATTTACAGAGGGCATGCCGGTAACGATAAACTTCAGAAGATATATGTGTCGGGTCAGCACGGGTACTATTTTGTAAAAGTGCTTACAAACAGCCATGTGTTCACGAAAAAAATATTTATAGGCCAATAGGTACATTAAGAAACGTTCTTTTTTTCATAATTATTCTACCTGCCGGGATCATGCCACTTCCGGCAGGTCTTGGTTTATTGCTGATTTACAGCATGCTATAAAGCTCACAAACCCTATGTTACTGTGAATAATTGATGAAAGATTTGCTTTTTTTAATTTTTGGCGTATATTTGTTGCTAATGAAAAACGCTTTAAGCGGATAAATTACATCATTTTTTTCAAGCAAGCGGATGTAACTTTTTAGCTTAAAGTGCTGTATAAAAGCAGCAAGCAAAACGTATAAACAAACAAAACAAGTAGCCATGAGAAAACTATCTACGCTGGTTTTTGCTATATCCGTATTTTCCATCTCAGTTACTGCCCAGAACGCAGGCATGAATATTGCCGGAAGCGCCAAAGTTAATTTGGTCAATGGCACCTATCTGTTAATGGATGGAGACCTCAAAATTTCCGTAACTGAAGGACTGGTTATTCCCACTGAAACTTACGTGTCGACAGGCGAAGACCTTACTCTGAACGCCCCAAATGCACTGGTAGTGGAATCAGATGCCACAGGCCGGGGTTCCTATATTGTGAATGGAGCAGTAAGCCATAGTGCTACAGGCAGTGCCAAAGTTGAATCATTTATTTCAGGAAGTGCAGGCCTCAATTACTACATGCACTTTGTAGGTGCCCCGATTGAAGATACAACCACCGGCTGGGGTGGCAAAGTCCGCTTACAGCAATTTGACATGACCTACCTTGACACCTACGCTTTCGAATGGGATGCCACAGTCGACACCACTACTGGGCAGCCCTGGGTAAACGTATGGCCTTACTGGTATGAAGTTCCTGTGGGTAACGGCCTCACCTTATCCAATTATGTGGCCGGAACTGGCACTATCGTGATGACCGGTTACCCGGTTTCAGGTACTGTTTCTTATACTATCAGGCATTTTTCCAATAATCATCTTGAATTAATAAGCAACCCTTTTCCTTCTGCTATCGATTTCGATGATTTTGCCAGCGATAACAGTTCATATATTGAAAACAAATACTATATCTACGATCCAACAACCGGAAACTATATTGCAAGAGCTTCCGGCATAGGAGGCACACGCTATCTTCAGCATGGACAGGGTTTTTTCGTTGAAACCAAGGGCAACGGTACGATTAATTTTACCAATGCACATAAAACACATAGCGATGATCCATTCAGAGAAGTGATCATGAACCTGCTTACCGTGAAAGTAACAGGCGGCTCAATTGGCTTTAAAGATGAAACTTACATTTGTTTTACCAATTATGCCTCCAAAGGATTTGATGAAGAAATTGATGCCAAAAAATGGAATAGCGTGAGTGCAGGCGCCACCATGATCAATACAATGGCAGATGACAACACAAGGCTGGCTATTAACAACCTGCCCATTGAAGAGCTGCTCTCTGATCTAACTACTGTCCCTATGCATTTTGTTTGCGGCGAAGACGCTGAATACACCTTGCGTTTTGAAGGCATCGAAACCTTTGACCAGTATAACGAGGTGTGGCTGGAAGACATCCTGGCACAAACGGATTGGGTAAGTATCACAAATAGTGATAACCTGTATAGTTTTACAGCTTCTCCCGGAGATGATGTACACCGGTTTAACATCCATTTCTTTGGTCCGACTGCAATTGACGACCCAGTCATTGGTGACGCCGATGGTCTTTTAAAGATTTTTTCTTCTAAAGAAAATGCTTACGTGGTGAATACATCGGATGAAAAAATTAAAGAAGTTGTGATATACGATTTAATGGGCCAGCAGGTGCTCAGAAAAACTGTGCCCGGTCAAAACACCTTAAAACTCTACGTGTCAGACCAAACAGGTTACTATGTAGTACGGGTATTGACGGATAAAAAAGTACATACAGAAAAAATATTGATTTTAAAATAAGACATAAAGAAACAAACAAATACAAAAACTAAACAACAAGACCATGAAAACGAACATTACAATTCTCACAGCGGTTGCTTTGCTTGTAGCTTTCTCATTAAATGCGCAGGTGGCCATCAATACGGATGGTGCGGCACCTCACAGCTCTACCATGCTGGATATTCAGTCAGGTAGCATGGGTATGTCATTCCCAAACCTGAACATCGCTGATATGTCTACCGCGGCACCGGTGAGTTCACCCAAAACAGGCCTCATCGCCTACAATACAAATGGGACAACCGGACCGGGTTTGGTGATGTGGACAGGCAGCAGGTGGGTAACATTTGAGTTGCAAGGTACCTGCTGGTCATTAACAGGTAATGCCGGCACCTCAGTGCTGACCAACTTTCTTGGTACAACTGATTACAACTCTCTGGCTTTTAGAACCGATGACACGGAAAGAATGCAAATAAGAGCAGATGGTGTTGTAACAGTAAATACAGCAAGTGCCTTTAGCTTTAGTACGCTTTTCTCAATGGCGTCTGGCAGTAATACTGCTATTGATGGTTACACAAGCGGCTCCGGAGATGCCATATGGGCATATAACAATGGTACAGGATCTGGTTTATATGGCAGGGCAAATAATGCCGTTGCTTTTGGTGTTTGGGCAAATAACGATAATACTTCAGGTACAGGATTAATTGCATCAGGTAACAACCAAAGTGGTACATATCTTACGGCTGGCTCAGGTATTTCTGGTGCCGGAGGCGATGGGATTTACGGATTAGGGCGTGACTGGGACGGCACAGGAATTATCGGTGTGGGCAATGATGGCGACTCTATATTTACATTGGTAGGAGGAACCGGTGGTTCTTTTACAGGGGCCAGCGGTATTTATGCCAAAGTAGATGATAACAGCACCGGAACCGGTGTCATTGGCGTTGGTTATAATGTTTCAACAGCATCAACTACTACCACCGGCAGCGGTGGTGCATTTACAGGCTACCAGGGGGTGTATGGCAAAGGGATATCATCAAACGGTACAGGGGTTATTGGATTGGGAAGTAATGGTACGGGCTACTATACTTATGCAAATGGAAGTGGGGTTGCAGGTACAGGTTATAATATTGGAATTTATGGGGTTTCAACTAATACAACCAATTCAGGCACTGCTTTTGGTGGTTATTTTTACAACGCAAGCAATGCTTATGCATACGTAGGTGGTAAAAATAACGCTACTAGATACAAAATTTTGGGCGCAGGTAGTGTTTCTACCATAGTTAAAGGTGTTGATGATCAATTATTAACA
>JAZBOW010000301.1:0-5811 GCA_036351335.1 Bacteroidales bacterium
TGCCATCACGCCGGGTCCGCCGGCATTGGTTACGATGGCAAGTCGCGAGCCTCTGGGCATCCGTTTACGGCCAATGAGGTCGGTAAAATCAAAGATATTGCCAATATCATACACGCGCGCCAGGCCGGCCCTTCTGAACACCGCGTCATAAATGTTATCTTCCGAAGCAAGGGCACCTGTGTGCGAAGCTGCTGCTGCTGCCGATTCAGGGAATCGCCCGGCCTTGTAAACGATAATAGGTTTTTTGCGGGCAAATGCCCTGGCGGCCGACATAAAAGAGCGAGCATCCACCAACGATTCAATATATAACACGATGGATTTGGTATTGGTGTCCTGGCCGAAATAATCGATGAGGTCTCCAAATGTGACGTCCATAGCATTCCCCACTGAAACGAAATAGGAGAAGCCGATCTTGGCTTCCTGTGCCCAATCCAGCACGGATGTGCACAAAGCACCTGATTGTGAAATAAATGCCACATGTCCTTTTTTAGGCATGCCATTGGCAAAGCTGACGTTCATTTTTAAGCCGGGAACAATTATACCGAGGCAATTGGGACCGATCACCCGCATGCCGGGAAACGCTGCCAGTTGTTTTTTTACATTTTCTTCGAGGGTTTTACCGTTTTCACCGGTTTCTTTAAATCCTGCCGACATGATGATAATGCCATTGATCCCTGCTTCGCCGCATTCTTTAATAATGCCCGGTACCACATTGGCTGCTGTCATGATCACGGCAAGGTCGGGTGTTTTCGGCAAGCTTTTTACATCCGGGTAGCAGGGGATACCCATCACGGCTTCACGTTTCGGGTTGATCGGATACACAACGCCCTGGTAGCCGGCACCTACTAAATTTGTGAGTGTAATACCGCCTACACTTTTAGGGTCGTTGGATACACCAATTAGAGCAATCCTTTTGGGGCGGAATATGCTGTCAAGTTTTTTTATGGGCATGTTCTGAAGTTCTTAAAGTACATAAAATCAGTTTAATAAGCCTGATTTGCTTTTTTGTTAATTAGTTAACAAAAGTACTAAAATGTAGTGGATTACACAGGTATTACTTGTTAATTAATTCGAAGAATACATGTTCATTCAAAAAAAAACGCCCGACTGAAAGAGGGGCGTTTTTTAAATCAGTTTTTATGATTTTATTTTTTTGCGGGTTTTACCATGATGGTCAGAACCGTTCCGACAAGCACTGCTATACCTGCAATGGTAAATGCAAGTGGGAAGTTTCCGATGTCACCCAGTTTTCCGCCAAGGATTGGACCGATGATGCCACCAAATCCATATGCCAAAAATACCCAGGGATAATTCTGCCCTACATTTTTCGAACCGAATGTGTCGGCAGTTATGGTTGGGAATAAGGCAAAGTTACCACCAAAGTTGAACCCGATCAAAGTCGCACCTAGATACAATAAGTACTCGTTGCCAGCCATGAAGGTGAAAAGGATAACGACAATCCCCTGAATGGCAGTCATGGTAATGATGGATGTTTTACGACCAAGTCTATCGCTGAGTATGCCCCATAAAATTCTTCCCAATCCGTTTGCAAGGCTAAAGAAAACTGCCATGGCTGTGCCAGCGATGGCACTGGCTTCTAACTCAGAAAGTCCGTTTGCCTGCAGCGCTTCCATGGGATATAATTTCATGAGTCCGATCGACATCAGACCTGCACCTGCACTGAATACAAATGTGAGGAAGATGAGATAAAACTGCACTTTTCCAAGCATTTCAGTACTTGAAAATTCTCTTTCATCTTTTAATACCCCGTTAGTAGCCTGTGTTTCTTCATAGCCTTCAGGTTTCCATCCGGCTGGTGGAAATTTCATCCATAGTCCGCCAATGATCACCATCACGGCAAAGGCAATACCATACGCCATAAAAGTGTTTGATAAACCCATGTTGGCAATCAGGTGTCCCCATGCTCCGGCCAATTTTACCCATAACAGGGCGCCAAATCCGAAGCCGGCCACGGCCAGCCCGGTGATCATGCCTTTTTTGTCGGGGAACCAGCGCATACCTACCGCGATAGGAACTACATAGGCAAAACCAATACCTGCACCACCTACCAAACCGATCAATAAAAGAAGCGCCCAGAAATCAGTCCCACCTAACAGACCAGCTAAGAAATAACCAACACCCAGGATGACACCACCGATAATGGCAAGTCGTTGAGGGCCCCAGCTTGCCAGTTTTTTACCGGCAAATACCATAAATACGGCAAACGAGGCCAATCCGATGGCAAATACCCATTGGGTTTCAGATTTGGCCCATCCTTCGGCTACCAATGAGGGTGTAAATACTGACCAGGCATAAATAGCGCCCAAGGCTAATTGAATAAGAATAGCACCAACCACCACCAGGCCGCGGTTCATTACTTTTTGATTTTCCATGTTTTTTTATTTAAGAATGAAATTCAAATAAAAAAGACACCTCGAGAGGTGCCTTTTTATATGAAATAATCTATCGTTTAACATCAACTTTGGCGCCCTCAATGATCTCTTCAACAACACCCGGATCGAGCAATGTGGAAGTATCACCCAGATTGGAAGCGTCACCTTCACCAATCTTACGCAAAATTCTACGCATAATTTTACCTGAACGTGTTTTTGGCAATCCGCCAACGATCTGAATCTTATCAGGTTTGGCAATAGGTCCGATAAATTTGGTTACGGTGGCTCTGATCTCATCTTCGATGGTTTTCATCTCATCTTCTGAGAGGTCCTCGCAAATAACATATGCGTAAATACCTGAACCTTTGATCTCATGCGGGTAGCCCACTACAGCCGATTCATTTACTTTTGGATGCTGGTTGATGGCATCTTCCACTTCGGCAGTTCCGATACGATGACCCGAAACATTGATCACATCGTCGATACGGCCAATAATACGGTAATACCCTTCTTCGTCGCGTTTGGCACCATCACCGGTTAAATATAAACCACTGAACATAGAAAAATAGGTATCGTAACACCTTTTATGATCGCCATAGGTGGTACGCAGCATACCCGGCCATGGGAATTTGATACATAAAATACCTTCGACGCCATTTCCTTTCAACTCTTTTCCTTCCGGATCAACGAGGATGGGTTGAACTCCCGGTAATGGTAAAGTAGCTAAAGATGGTTTTGTAGGCGTGATTCCGGCAAGTGGTGTAATCATAATACCACCGGTTTCAGTCTGCCACCATGTGTCGACAATCGGGCAACGGCCACCACCGATCATATCGTGGTACCACCGCCAGGCTTCTTCATTGATTGGTTCTCCAACAGTTCCCAGTACCTTTAGTGAACTCAGATCGTGTTTTTCAACCCATTCATTACCTTGTGCTACTAAAGCACGGATTGCTGTAGGTGCTGTATAAAACTGGTTGACTTTATATTTCGCAACAACCTCCCAGAACCTGCCTGGATCAGGCCATGTAGGAACGCCTTCAAACATGATAGAGGTAGCGCCGGCCAATAACGGACCATATACAATATACGAGTGGCCGGTTACCCAGCCAATATCGGCGGTACACCAATAAATGTCACCATCATTGTATTGGAATACGTTTTTGAAAGTATATTCGGCATACACCATATAACCGGCTGTGGTATGCAATACCCCTTTTGGTTTTCCGGTTGATCCGGAGGTGTAGAGTATGAACAAAGTGTCTTCTGAATCCATTACTTCGGCTACATTATCGCTGCCTACGCCTTTAATGGCATCATGCCACCAGATATCACGGCCTTCTTTCCAGTTGATGTCTTCGCCTGTGCGTTTTAAAACGATATTGTGTTGTACACTTGGGCATTTTTCCAATGCTTCATCAGCGATGGCTTTTAATGGAATAGATTTGGTGCCACGATAACCACCATCAGAAGTGATAAGTACTTTACATTCTGAATCATTGATCCTATCGGCAAGCGCAGTGGCTGAAAAACCTGCAAATATAATAGAGTGAATTGCTCCGATGCGGGCACAAGCCAGCATGGCTATAGCTAATTCAGGCACCATAGGTAAATAAATCGCTACCCGGTCTCCTTTTTTAACTCCAAGTTTGATCAATGTATTGGCAAATTCTTTTACTTTTTCAAACAGTTCACCATAAGTAAGTCTGATTTCTTTTTCATTCGGATCGTTCGGTTCCCAGATGATAGCTACCTGGTCTTTGCGCATGAACATATTTCTTTCGAAAATATTTTCAGTAATATTCAGTTTTCCGTTTACAAACCAATTTACATCTGGAGCATCAGGTCCGTCAAATCTCCAGTCCAATACTTTATCCCATTTTTTACGCCAGAAATTGGATTCCGCAATTTCCGCCCAGAATGCTTCAGGGTTTGCAACACTTTCCTGGTACTTCTGGTAGTACTCCGCCATACTTGTGATCTTATTCGTCATAGCTAAAACTTTTTTTATGAATTTGTATATTGATGATTAATTACGTTTAAAAGAAATAATAGAAACCAAGCAAGATCCGCAGGTTGCCAATCGCATTGGTTTTTGTAACGTTCAAGTTATCGCCGTATTCAGTGGCATATCCAGCCACGGTATATTCAATTTCCGGTGCCAGCCTGAATTTGTTGACATTGTAAATGAAACGGCCCGAAATACGGTATATATGACCGATATCGAGACCTCTTGCATACCTGGCATAAGTGCCCTGAACTTCTTCGCGAGGCCCCAGGTTTTTGGTGTAGCCACCAAATAATCCATATTGGAATTTAGAGCCGTTTGTATGTATATCAAACCAAACAGAGGTGACACAAACAGGGGTGTAGCTTACCATATTTTTTTCCGGATCTACAATGTCTTTTACCACGTAGCCACCCAGCATGGTCATGTCGTAGGCATCGCCTCCATAAAAGCCCATGAGTTTGGCAGTGATGTGCTTTCCTTTGTACTTTGTATAGGCTGAAAAACCTACGCTGCTGATTTTTGTATCGGTTTTATATAAGCTGTCTGTCTGAATTCGGGGTGTAAGTGTTTTAAAGTTAGCGCTTACTCCGGCCAAAAATTCAGTACCTTTATTTTCATTTTTGGCAACATACTCAAATCTTAAGTTGAACATGGGAATTGCTGAATTCCATAAATAAGAAGCACTTACTCCATCAGGGCCGGTACTGCGGAAATCGCGCTGCCAGAAGGCTGTTGCCAACAGGTTAAATTTGCCAAAATTTTGCTTCACCCTGATCTGGGGGTTGCGTGAAAATGGTTGGAATGGTGCACCAGTATTAAATGAAACTGTACCCGGATAGCATTGGGTATTGAACATCGGGTGCCAATATTGTCCAGCCAAAATCATGGTGTTTGTCCATTGTAGTTTGATGAATGCATGGCGCAACCTGAAGCCATTTATATCAGCATCGGTGGTGCCGAAAAATTCACCTTCAATATATGCCGATGATTTAGCTTTCCCTACGTCAGGTCCGGTAATTAAAAGATTTAAACGGGTTTGAATGGAAAGCATGTTCAATTGAAGGTTGGCATTCACATCCTCTCCATCTGGATCGAGCAATTCATTTTTCGGATAGAGCAGAAAATGACCTTCGCGGACCATAACACCTTCGCGTGTATCAAGAAAGAGATCACTCTTTACAAATCCGTGAAATTTAAAATCAACACTTTTTTCTTTTTCCTGGGTTAGGGCGATAATGGGTATAAAACAAAAAACCAGTAAAATGAATTTTTTCATGTAATCGGGTTTGGTTTGTTCAATTGTTAACTGATTAACAATGAGAGCAAATTTAGGATAATTTATCACTTTAAACCAGCACTTTTCTTATTTATTTGCAATCTAATTTAAAATAGAAAGTGCGAATAAAA
>JAZBOW010000302.1:0-2407 GCA_036351335.1 Bacteroidales bacterium
ATACGGTTCGCTTGTATCAGCCCCGCGAGGAAATACTCGAAGGGAAATGGGTTTTTCCTGACGTGAAACCGGTAGGAAAAGAATAAAACCATTTTACAGGGCCTTACACATTCTTGGCCGGAACCAGAGTCGCTAAACCCCTTCTATGCTGCTCCTGCAGTTAGGAAACAACTTGACTAAGATATAACGCACCCTAATGAAAAAGATTAACCTAATAAAAAAGTCACTTTTTCTTACCCTATTTGTGCTTGTAGTTTTTACTGCATCTGCCCAACAATCACAAGAGGAACTGTCCCAAGCGGCTGCAAATCCGCTAGCTGATTTAATGAGTTTCCCCTTTCAGAATAATTTGAATATAAATTACGGGGAATACAAGCGAAATACAAATGTTTTAAATATCCAACCGGTAATTCCTTTTGCCGGCGGTAAACTAATCACCAGAACAATATTCCCGATCGTTAGAATTCCGGATTATAGTAATGAAAGCGGAAAGCTTTCTTCTGGCCTGGCAGATATGGTATTTACTGCGTTTTATGTGCCTGAAAGTAAAGGGGCAATGTGGGGATTTGGCCCCGTAGTTGAATTGCCAACTGGTGGCAGCGAACGAGGTACCCAAAAATGGAGTGCAGGGCCTTCGCTTGTAGTTTTAATCCAGCCAGGAGATTGGACCGCAGGAGCCTTAATAAATAACGCATGGTCCTTTGCAGGTAATTCAGACCGGGACAATGTAAATCACATGATGATCAACCTGTTTGTAGTGCGTCAATTAGGTGGGGGTTGGTATGTAAATAGTGCACCCATCATCACAGCTGACTGGACTGCCGATTCTGAAGACAGATGGATCGTTCCTTTAGGAGCAGGAGGTGGTAAAATGCTAATGCTTGGCGGAAAATTGCCACTAAACCTTCAAACCCAAATGTATTATAATGTAGTACGACCTGATTTTGGTCCCGAATGGCAATGGAGAATGCAAGCGCAAATAATGTTGCCTACAAATATTTTTGGTAAAAAATAGCAGGCTAAATCCAAAAAGAAAGAAGCAAAATTGAATGGGCCATCGCTGGTTGAGCTTTTTATTAATGATAAAAAAGTTGGAGAGTTAGATATAATCGCTACCGTATTTGGAGTCTATAGTGCGCATGAAACTTTTGATATTGGACGAGACGAAGGGATGTCTGTGAATTCCGAGTATGCCGACAAAGGAAAGTTTAAGTTTACGGAAGGTCAATTACATAAAGTTGTGTTCGATATAGAATAACTGGCTACAACAAAAAATATTAGTAGTAGTTCTTTTAGCGTTAATTATGGCCAGCTGCAACCAGCCTGACAAGCAAGCCAGACTAAAGACGATAAAATTTTAAGACACAAAATAAAACGTCATGAAAAAGCTATTTCCCTTGCTACTATTAGTTATCCTTTTCAATGCCAATGCCTTTGCTCAAAACGATTCAATCCCGGATGAAGAGCTACCTGTTCAGGATACCCTTATCGAAGAAAGTTCGGAAAAGAAAAAACCCAAACGGGTCAGCGATTTTAAAATTTACGGAGGTGTTTCCACCAGTAAAATTCTATTGTCAAACAGCTCTTACGAGGCTGCCTATGCAGCGGGATACCTCCTGGGGTTTTCATACAGGAAAGGGCGTTTGGGCTATTGGGAAATTGGCCTGAACTACAACAATTCGATAGTAACTCTCGACGATATAATGGTTGCTGAAGCGAATATGTCCATACGACAACTGGAATTACCGCTGTCTGCCGGTATTAATCTATTGTCAGTAACCCGAAGAGTGCTTGGAGTACGGCTGTTTGGAGGGCTTGTACCCGGATATATTGCCGGTGTAGGGGATAATCCCTTTGACCTGACTAAAAATGATTTTAACCGCTTTCAGTTAGCCGGACGAGCTGGTGCGGGAGTGGATGTATTTTTTCTCTTTATAGAAGTTGGCTACCAATATGGCTTTATTGATGTGCTGAAGGACCAGAGTTCAAATTTAAGTCAGCTGGACCTTCGCTTGGGTTTTCGATTTTAAGATGTCATCAAGAATATCCCCAGATCAATACATCCTTTTTGGGAAGGACGGTAAATTTTCTAGTAGAACGGGTTTATACCAGGGGGCTCCCGCTTTGGCGATACAGTATTCTCGGATTTCTTCTATGTTCATGGCTACTGTATTGAATCCAGAAGGTACAATAATCCGGAAATAGTAAACAATCACGCTGATGAAACCTGGTGAAGCACATAAATATGCATGTACAACAACCTACCCCTTTATTTAGGACCGTGAGTTAAGCTACTAATTCAAATATTTCCTCTTCAATATTTGCCAGAAAATTTGCCAGCCAAACGGAAAACAGGTGTAGTATATAGGAAAAACAACTGTTCATTATAATTGTAATGTAGTGTAAT
>JAZBOW010000303.1:0-29296 GCA_036351335.1 Bacteroidales bacterium
AATATTGCCAAATTCAATGCAAATAACCGCTTTGGCATCAAACTGGTTTTTACTACGCGGGAGGGGCCTGTATCGAATGAAACCACCATTAGCGAATTACAACGCATTGACAGTGCCATTCTCATCGCGGGCGATACGGCAGGTGCTTATTTCATGAAAGGTGTGGTAAACAGCATGCTGCAGAATTACAGCATTGCGATCAATGCGTATAACAAAGCCCTGAAACATGATCCTTATATTTCCTATGCTTACTTAAACCGTGGAACAACCCAATATGAACTAGATGAATTCATATTTAATGAACAGGAATATACGAGTGCAATTACTATAAGCCGGAGTGGATACAACGAACCAAGAAAAGAAATTGAAGAACCGGATTATCATAGCACTATGGACGATTATAGTAAGGTAATCAGGCAAAACCCGGATTTACCATTTGTATATTACAACAGAGCCAATGTGCAATTAAGGCTGAAGGAATACCACCGTGCCATTGATGATTATTCACGTGCCATCGAACTTGAACCGGATATGGCAGAAGCATATTACAACAGGGCACTGACACTCTTATTCCTGGAAGAAAATGAACTTGCCTGCAAAGACCTCAGCATTGCGGGTGAACTAGGAATCACCGACGCCTACAATGTGATCAAAAGGTATTGCCACAAATAAAACAAGCTCTAATAGTAATTTTCCTGCATCAACTCTGGAAGTTGAAATATAACACCGGTCGCGATAACCACGATGATCGCAATAATAGATCCAATAATACCTATTAGGGCAAGTACACCATACACTGTAAAATAAGTACTTAAACTGTTTTGCGATCTGACCATTGCCAAAATATCTCCCGAAGCTTGCGCTTGTTCGATCCTGTTGGCCGTTTGATTCAACAGAACGCCCAGCCATATTGGCAGCCATGCAATAATAATCCCGACAATCGTCAAAGCCGCAAACACTCCGTAAATGATCATAAGAATACCCAGAAATTTGATCCAGCCTTTGCTGCTAAATAGTGGCAAACTTACTTCCCGTACCACTTTTTGTTCAATTTGTATGTCTTCATTTTCCATGTAATAAAAATTTAATTGATGAATATATTTATTAAACGATGTTATAAAGTTAGGTATGAATTGGGTGTTAACAAAAAAAAGTTTAAAATAATACCGCTTTTGATAATAAAACACTTATTCTGTCGCTACATTTGCAATCACAATATTCATGATGTTTTTCAGAAAATATATACTCAATAAATACTTCATTACAGCGCTTGCATTCCTTGTATGGATGGTATTTTTCGATCAGGAAAGTTTTATTGATCAGTTCAGACTAAGCAGGAATTTGAAAAACCTCGAAAACCAAAAGTCCTATTACCTGGAGGAAATTGAGAAAACAAAAGGCGCCATCAATGTGTTGGAAAATGATACAGCACATCTTGAAAAATATGCCCGCGAGAAATATTATATGAAAAAAGACAATGAAGATGTGTTTGTAATTATTGAAGAAGAGTAAACCGCCTATACTTTATTTCTGTTTCTTTTTTCAAACTCTTTTCTTATTTGTTTTTGCCTCAATCTTTTACCATGCGCCGGATAATACCAATCCGCATCCTGTTTCAGCAATTTTTTCCAGCTTTCAAGCAATGCCGTTTCATCATTTGCAAATGGCGGATATATTTTATGCATGATATTAAATAAACTGTCACCAACAAATGCATTATTTTCAATGATCAATGATGATGAGCCGGATGTATGACCTGGCGTATGGATAATTTTTCCTTCGATTCCAAATGGGGATAATTCCAGTTCATCATCAAATATGATATCGGGCGCAACCGGTTGAAATTTATTATATAGTTTAGACACCCGCTTACCCATAAATGAAATTACGCTGAATAATGGATTGGTGCCATCCGGCACCCTGTGGAAACCATCCCTGAGTTTATCGGCCTCTGATTCATGAACGATTATTTTGGCTCCTGACTTTTCTTTCAAAAACGCTGCACAGCCAGCATGATCATAATGGGTATGCGTAAGAAATATAATTTGAAGAGCTTCGATATTCAATCCCCTTGAAGTGACTGCCTTCAGAATTTTATTTTCATATCCTTTGGTTCCGGTATCCACCAGTAAAAATCCCTTTTCGGCAATTACCAGGTATACATGGCCAACCCCGGCGAGAATCGGTATAATTTTAAGCTTTGTCATTATTGCGGATCTACATCAAGTTGAATAACAATGGACTTATATTTCGCCAGTGTCCGGAACTCCTGTAAAGACTGGTTCATTTCATCTTTCACTGAAGCATAATGACTACCTCTGGCTACTTTGATCATAATATGTTTTATATAATATGACCGTACCCTTGCCACCAGCGGATATTCGGGACCATACAGCATCTTTCCAAACTTGCTTCTCAATTCTTTCGCGAACACAAGTGATCCTTCATGCAGCAATTCTGGTTTTTTATGTTTCATTTTAACAATGATCAACCGGTAATAGGGTGGATAAAAGAATCGTTTTCGTTCTGCCAATTGCAGTTTGTACATCTCAATGTAATCATGTTTTACCACACATCTGATGATGGAATGCCCAGGTCTCCAGGCTTGAATAACCACTTTTCCTTGTTTATGTTTTCTGCCGGCCCGGCCACTTACCTGTTCCATCAACTGGAAACTGCGTTCATGTGCCCTGAAATCAGGAAAACTGAGCATATTATCGGCGCTTAAAACCCCAACAACCTGTACATTATCAAAATCCAGTCCTTTGGTTACCATTTGAGTACCGATCAGGATATCGGTTTTCCGGTCTTCAAAGTTGGAAATAATTCTATGAAAAGCGTTCTTTGTGCGGGTGGTATCCAGGTCCATCCTATCAATGCGCGCATCAGGTAAAATAAGCGACAGTTCCTCCACCACTTGTTCAGTGCCAAATCCCTGCATCTTTAAAAATGTATTGCCACAATCATGGCACTCATGCGGGATGGTGGTTGAATACCCGCAATAATGGCATTTCAGCAACTCGCTGTGTTTATGATATGTAAGGGTTACATCACAGTACTTGCATTGGGGCACCCAGCCGCATTGTTCGCACTCCACACGCAACGAAAATCCCCGTCTGTTCTGAAATAATATCACCTGCTTTTGATCTTTCAAGGCTTCGTTTATTTCTCTCAGCAGTACCGAAGAAAAGTGAGATCTCAGCATCCTACGCCTGTGTTCATCACGTAAATCAACCACCTCGATATCCGGCATTTTCAATCCTCCGTAGCGCTCATTCAGTTCAACCAATGCGTACTTTCTATTCATAGCATTGTAATAGCTTTCAATAGAGGGCGTCGCAGATCCAAGTACCACTTTTGCTTTGTGGATGGTTGCCAGGTATATGGCTGCATCACGGGCGTTGTAGCGTGGCGCCGGATCAAACTGTTTGTACGACTGGTCATGCTCTTCATCCACGATGATCAGACCTAAATTCTCATACGGCAAGAATATGGCAGACCGGGGACCAAGGATGATTTCGTATTTCGAGGCTTCACCTGATTTCTCCCGGCCGGAAAGATTGTTCCACACTTCTGCCCTCTCATCTTTGCTGTATCGCGAATGGTAAATGCCCACTTTGTCGCCAAAATACTTTTTTAGCCGGCTGATAATTTGCGTGGTTAACGCGATTTCAGGCAACAAATACAATACTTGTTTTCCTTCTTTCAGCACTTTCTGAATAAGCTTGATGTATATTTCTGTTTTCCCACCAGAGGTAACGCCATGCAACAACACTACATTGAAATTCACAAATGCCAAATGAATATGGTCAAAAGCTATTTTTTGCATCTCACTGAGGACAATGGGTGCTGCCTTTTCGGTTTCTTTGTTCTGAAACCGGCTGATCATCCTTTCCGAGATTTCAAAAATACCTTTATCCACGAGCACTTTCAGAATAGTAGAATTGCTTCCTGCTTTTTTCAGCAACACATCTTTGCTAATGTGCTCATTTTTGTTTTTTGAAAATCCCCTCAGGCTTATGTAAGCCATCACAAGTTCCAATTGTTTGTGCGCCCGTTTTCCAAGATCATCCATCAGTTGCTGGATATCCTTTTCTCCCTGAAAAGTATTACTGAGCGAAACTATTTTTTCCAGCTTAGGCTTATAACCTCCCTTGAGTTCTTCTTCCATATAGATCAGCCGCTTATCGATCATCCTTTTCAGAAGAGGCTGTACTTTTTGAAAACCTACCTGTTTTGAAATTTCATCGATTGTCAACTTTTCCTTTGCTAGCAATGCCTCTGTAATCCTGTATTCGTATTCGTCCAGTATGTTTTCATCCGCTTTAAAACATGGCGCCAGCAATACTTTTGATTCGCTGGACAGTTTAAAAGCTGATGGAAGCGCGGCTTGCATTACTTCGCCTTCAGTACACATATAATAGCCAGAAAGCCATTCCCAAAACCCGAACTGTATAGGATTTACCAAAGCTTGTTCATCAAGCAAATGGAGAATGTATTTAGGAACAGTTGCCGGTACCTGCTGATGAATTCGCCGGATCAAACCAGCGTATACTTTCTTTTTACCGAATTGTACCGATATCCTTTGCCCAACCTTAACCGAATCGTTCCACTCGAAAGGAATCCGATATGTGAAGGTGCCTTTTACAGGTAAAGGCAATAAGATGTCAGCAAATAGGGTTGTCCGGCTCATACGAACAAAGGTAGATTTTTTAATGCTAAATGCTTCAAACTCTTCCAAAGTTTGGAGCTTTGGTAAGGTTAGGGGGTTCGGCAGGCGACTAGTTACTTATTACATATGCATTTTTACCTTCTTCAAAGTTCTTAATACCCTTCTCAAGGAACTCAACAAACTCATCCACATCCAGATCGTAAGCACGCGGTTGTGTTAACACTTCGCTATCGTGACCCATCAACACATAAAAAGGCTGGGCATTAACACCGAATTTTGTGATCTGCAGATCGGCATATTTTTTCCCGATGGTTTTTTTCATTTTGCCATCATATTCCGACTTGACCCACTCATCTTCTGCAAGTTTGGTTTTATCATCCACATAAAGTGCAAGGATGATATAATCCTCTCGCAGTATTTTCAGTACTTTCGGATCGGACCATACATTGGCCTCCATCTCCCGGCAATTTACACATCCGTGTCCCGTAAAGTCAATGAAGATGGGCTTATTCTGTTCTTTGGCACAACTCAGGGCCTGATCATAATCAAAGTATCCTTCCAAACCATGGGGTAAATGCAAGAAATCTGCATACTTCGGTTTATCACAAATTTCTACTACTTCTTCACCTCCCGATCCGGCATATAATTCAACATTGTTACGAATTACTGCATTCAAATCAAAGTCGTGTGTCGACTGTGGCGGTATATATCCTGACAGCGCTTTTAATGGCGCTCCAAACATGCCGGGTATGAGATACATAACGAAAGAGAAAGTAATAATGGCAAACATCAAGCGGGGTACAGATACGAAAGGCAGATCAGAATCGTGCGCGAACTTAATCTTACCTAACAAATACATGCCCATCAGGAAGAAGATCACAATCCAAAATGCCAGGTAGACTTCCCTGTCCAATATGCCCCAATGATACGTTTGGTCTGCAATGCTGAGAAATTTCAATCCCAATGCCAACTCAAGGAAACCCAGCACAACTTTTACCGCATTTAACCAGCCACCTGATTTAGGCAGGCCTTGTAATAATGATGGGAAAAAAGCGAAAAGTGTAAAAGGTAATGCAAATGCCAGGGAGAAACCCAGCATTCCGATAATGGGTTTTACAACCTGTCCTCCGGCTGATTCAACAAGAATAGTTCCCACAATCGGGCCGGTGCAACTAAATGACACCAACACCAATGTTACTGCCATAAATACTGGCCCTAAGAATCCGCCTTTATCGGCTTTCTGGTCAGTTTTATTGACCATCCAACTGGGTAGTACAATTTCGAACATACCAAAAAATGAGGCGGCAAAAATGACAAATATCAGGAAGAATAAAATATTAGGTAACCAGTGGGTACTTAACCAGTTGGCAATATCGGGCCCGGCCACTACAGCAAGTATAGAACCAATAAATGTATAGATAGCGATGATGCTTATTCCGTAAATGATCGCCTGCATTTTTCCCTTCGCTTTTTCTTCCCCATCTTTCATAAAGAATGAAACCGTCATCGGTATCATCGGGAAAACGCAGGGCGTAAGAATGGCAGCTAGGCCTCCCAGAAAAGATAATATAAAGAATCCCCAGAGAGAAGCCTTTTTCCCTTGAATATCCGACATACCTACTTCAGTATCTTCCTGCTGACTTTCAATGATAAGCTGATCCGTCTCTCCGTTAAAAAGCAATTCAACATCTTCGTATAATGCGACACATCCTACATCATTACAAACCATATATGCGATTTCACCAATAACGGGTATCTGATCTTTGTCGGATGTGAACCTTATGGTTTGTTTAAATGTGGCTGTACGTTCAAAAAACTTAATGTCCAATTCAAAAACATCATCAAACTCTTCTATGGGTGTTGTTATTTCAACTGCCTGTCCCAGCAACTCAAATCCATCCTGGTTTTCAAATATGAACTCCGTGGGTAATGGGCCGTCTTCGGGCACATCCACTGAATATAAATGATAGCCGTCATCAATAGTGGCTGTAAAAAAAATGTCAACGGTTCTATTACCAGTTTTTTCCGTTTTAATTTGCCATTCAACCGGTTCAAGTATTCCTTGTACAGGCACGGCAGTTGTCGCTCCCGGAGGGGACAGATTGAACTCAAAATCCACATCTGTAGGGGGCAAACATTTGGTATCGTCGCAACACATAAATTCGAGATAACCTGTAACTTTTACAGGCGATTGCGATAATACTTTAACCCTTTGCTTAAAAACAGCTTCGAAGGTGAAAAACTTGAGCACCATCTCGAAATTAGGATCATACTCTTCAACTACTTCACTTTCTTCAATGGTTTTACCAATTAATTCATATCTATCCGATACATCAAAATTGAAGTTTGTTGCAGGCGGTGACATAGGAATATCCTGCGAGTACAAATGCCACTTATTCTCAATGTCGGCCGTAAAGATCAGATCAAACTCGGTATCGTTTACTTGTTCCGTTGAAAAACGCCATTTTACCGGCTCAAGTATTTGCGCGTGAACCGACGTTATGACAAAAAATAATATATATATATAACTGAACCTCAGTATATTTTTGATCATGTGCTTACATTTTTTTGGTTTGCCAAAATACTAAATAAAATCGTATTGTAAATCAAGATATTGTACTGATAAAGGACAACTTGAGTCTGATTTCCGTTGCATTCTTTGAAATTTTCAAGTTGGAAAACTGAGCAATTTCAGGACTTTTTATAATGAATATCAAACTTTTTCAATGAGTAAAATGTTTTTGGTTTCCGGGGTAATCTTAAATGAATCAGATATTCGATGCCCGATTACCCAAACGATGTCATTTCCCGAAAGTAAAAGCCATACAACTTCTTTACCGAATCTGCTGATCTTTTGATCGATAAAATAATCACTAAGAAGTTTACTACCTTTCATACCTATAGGATTGAAGCGATCGCCTTGCTGCCATCTTCGTAATACAAGAGGGAAGTTTAATTTGTCTTTGTCTAGTTGGGCAACGCGCACGTCCGTTCTAATTTTAAAAGCCACATTATTTGGTATATTTTCAAACTTTAAACTTAAAGGTTTGGTTATACGCTCATGATCATCCTTGATGAAATAAATTTCCTCCGTTTTTTTTTCTATAGGCCTGATTAATACTTCTTGCCTGTCAATCACAGCTTCGTGTGTTTCTGAACAATAGGTTTTACCTGATTGTGTTTCGAAGATTGCGTCTGCGATGTTATTTGTCGTATCACGATTAAAACCGAATTCTCTAAGTAAATAATACGTCCAGACTTCTACCGGTTGTAGTTTTGCTATGTCATCTTTTGAAACACGAACATACCCATCATCTTCCTTGAAAATAGCATTGCTTTTTTGATTTATAGCATGCTGCAATACAATATCAGCTTCATTAAGATAATCCATACTTGCTAAGATAGCTCCCGTCACATTCTCATCTATTTTTGTCAATTCAGGTAGTAGTTTCAGGCGTATCTTATTTCTCAAATATGTATCTTCTTTATTAGAGGAATCTTCTCTGAATAATAGCCCTTTTTCATTGACGTATGTAATAATTTCTTCTCTTTTCGCAAATAGAAGCGGCCTGATAATCCTGTCTCTTTTATAAGGCATTCCACGTAATCCCGTTAATCCTGATCCTCTTAACAAGTTGATAAAAAAGGTTTCCACCTGGTCATCGGCATGCTGGGCGGTAGCTGTATATTCAAAACCTTCCTCATCCATCAATTGTTCAAACCAGGCATATCTTAGATCGCGCGCTGCCATCTGAATTGACAGCTTATTTTTTTGAGCATAATGCTTGGTGTCAAATCGTTTGGTAAATACAGGCACATCATACTTTTTGCCCAATCCTCTTACAAATTGTTCATCCCCATCCGATTCCTCAGCACGTAACTTAAAATTACAATGCACTAGAGCGAAGTGATAGCCGGATTTTTTAAACAGGTCAAGCATCACAATGGAATCGACACCTCCGCTCACGGCTAACAAAAGACGGTGTCTTTTTGTACAGAGTTTATGCTGTTCAATATATTGTTGGAATGTAGCAATCACCTCGCAAAGGTAGTAAATGAAAAAAGGCCACTGTGAAGCGGCCTCATTTAAATTATAAGCGTTTTTTTATTGTTTAACCCACGTATTTCCGGTATGCAATAATTCGTCCACATTTTTAAGCTTTGAAGTATTCTTTGCCTGCTCCACCGAATCCCATACCAATTCTTCGAAAGTACGTGATTTTACCGAGCGGATAACCCCAAGGGCTGCCGGAAATGCCGGCGGCATCATGCTGGCTAGCATCACATGTATGCCTGAGTCCTCGGTATATGGATCATGCACCAGTATGTCTTTTTCCGTAATGCCATCTTCGCCAAGTTTAACTACTTCGAGGTTGGTTCCCCTTAACACGATACCTTTGTCGTTTTCTTTTCCAAAAAGCATTGGCTTTCCTGCTTCCAAAAACAATTGGTTATCATCTTTTGTATCTCGCGATGTGATCAACGCATGTATCTGGTTATTAAAAATCACACAATTTTCAAGTATTTCAACAACCGATGTCCCTTTATGTTTTTCGGCTTCCGTAAACACCTGTGTCATCATTTTAATATTGGTATCTACCACGCGTGCAAAAAATTTGCCATGCGCCCCAATGACCAGTTCCCCCGGATTAAAGGGTGCTTCGAATGTACCTTGCGGCGATGTTTTGGTCTTTGAGCCTTCGGGTGAAGTAGGAGAAAATTGCCCCTTTGTTAAACCATAAATTTTATTATTGAACATTAAAATATTGAGATCCGGATTACGACGAACCACATGGATAAAATGGTTACCTCCGATGGCCATCGAATCACCATCCCCGGTGATCATCCATACACTAAGTTTGGGGTTAGCTAATTTAACACCTGTAGCCAATGCTGCCGCACGTCCGTGAATACCATGAATGCCGTATGTGTTCATATAGTATGGAAACCTTGAAGAACAACCAATACCTGAAACCACAACAAAGTTTTCTTTAGGAATTCCCAATTCAGGAAACACATTCTCAACGGCCTTTAAAATGGCATGATCACCGCAACCCGGACACCATTTGACCATCCGGTCGCTTTCAAAGTCTTTTTTAGTAAGAGCTAATTTTGGTGTTTCTATAATATTTTCCATCTTTTACTCATTTAATAGTGAACTAAAATGTGCTTTTAACTCCGATACCATAAACGGCAATCCCTGCACTTTGTTATATTGCAGGTAATCGTACATCGGGTAATTCATTCTCAAGTAGTTAACAAATTGACCCAAGTTGTTTTCACACACAACAATCCGTTTATATTTTGAAAGCACATCGCTGGTATTTTTGGGTAAAGGCATAATGTGTTTAAAGTGGGCGAAACTTATTTTTTTTCCTGTTTCTCTAAGCTCCTCGATGGCTGTTAAAATAACACCGTAGGTGCCACCCCATCCAATTACAAGTATATCGCCTTCTTTTTCACCAATAACAGATAATTCGGGTATGTATTCAGCTACACGATTTACTTTTTCTTGTCTGATTTTTACCATTTTCTCATGGTTTAGCGGATCGTAAGATACATGTCCGGTAATATCTTCTTTTTCCAAACCGCCAACCCTGTGCCTTAAGCCTTCTGTTCCGGGTATAGCCCATGGCCTGCTCAATTTGTTCGCATCTCTTTTATAAGGTTTATAATCGGGATCATTGGCTTTAACTATCGGAGGCACTATTTCGGGCAATGATGCAACTTTTGGGATTAAGAATACCTCTGAGCCATTTGCCAACGCACCATCTGTTAATAAAATGACGGGTGTCATATGTTCCAGCGCCAACTTTGAGGCCTCATAAGCAGCATAAAAACAATCGGATGAACTGGTAGCTGCAATTACTATTACAGGAGCTTCACCATTTCTTCCATAAAGTGCCTGCATCAGATCTGATTGTTCTGATTTGGTGGGTAATCCAGTGGATGGTCCGCCACGCTGCACATCTACTATCACAATTGGTAATTCGGTCATTACGGCAAGGCCGATAGCTTCACTTTTTAAGGATAAACCCGGACCTGAAGTTGTTGTTATTGCAAGTGAACCAGCGTAACTTGCACCAATAGCCGATACGATTCCGGCAATTTCATCTTCGGCTTGAAACGCGATTGCTGAAAACTGTTTATGCCTGGATATTTCCTGTAGAATTTCAGAAGCTGGTGTTATGGGATATGAACCCAAAAACAATTCCCTGCCTGACCTCTCTGCCGCAGCCAGAAATCCCCATGAAGTAGCAAGATTACCTGTTACATTTCTGTACAATCCTTTCTTAAGTGGCGCCGGTTCTACTTTAAATGTATTGGCGAATGCTTCTATTGTATTGGCAAAATGATAACCTGCCAGCAATACTTTTTTATTCGCCTCAACAACTAACGGATTCGATTTAAACTTATCTTCAAAAAATTTGAAAGTGCCTTCATAATCGCGATTGAACATAAAGAAAACCATGCCTAGGGCAAACATATTCTTTGACTTCTGGGCTGATTTATTATCCAATTGCAAATCTTTCACAGCTTCTTTAGTCAGGGTTGTAATAGGTGCCTCAATTACCAAATGTCCGGTAAGGGATCCATCAGTCAGAGGGTTTTCATCATAACCTGCTTTCTTGAAGTTTTTCTCCACAAATGCGTCTGTATCAACAATTATGATCGCTTCTCTGGTTATCCAGTTCATGTTAGCCTTTAATGAAGCGGGGTTCATTGCCACCAGCACATCTGCCTGGTCACCTGAGGTATGAATATCCATATCTCCAAAATGAATCTGAAATCCTGACACGCCAGAAACCGTGCCTTGGGGTGCCCGTATCTCGGCCGGATAATCCGGAAAAGTAGCAAAGTCATTACCTACAATTGCTGTAGAATCAGAAAATAAACTCCCCGTTAACTGCATGCCATCGCCGGAATCTCCAGCAAATCGAATTACAGCATTCTTTAATTCAATTATTCTATCTTTTTTGTCTGACATAAAAAGCCTTTTAAAAATCATGACAAAAATAGTCTTAATATGTTTTTATAGCAGTTTTTTTTACATAAAAATGTGTCTATTTATCAAGATTTTAACAATTGTACTAAATCCTCCTCTTCCACTTATTTAAACACGATATAAAATACATTAAGCAGGTAAAAATTCACTTGCAAATACTCATTTACATTTGTCAATATCAGTAACTTTGCACAGCATTTTCTAAACTAAAATAGAATACAATGGCTTATATAATTAATGATGAATGTACCGCTTGCGGTTCCTGTATCGATGAATGTCCTTCAGACGCCATCTCGGAAGGTGATATTTATGTAATTGACCCTGAGCTATGCACCGATTGTGGTGCTTGTGCTGATGTTTGCCCGGTCGAAGCTATTCATCCAGAGTAAGTTCTTTAGTTAACAACTGATTTATAAAACCCGGTTTTTTAACTGGGTTTTTTTAATTAAGACTATTAATATTTATAAATACTCCAGATATTTGATCTGCATACAAGCAGTTTAAGTAATTTTACATGTATTTTACACCTAATACTTCATGCAAAAAAGAGTTGATTTTCTGGTGATAGGAACAGGTATGGCCGGATTGATATATGCTTTAAAAGTAGCGGATCACGGAACAGTATGCCTGCTTTCAAAAACTTCGATAGATGACACAGCAACAAGTTATGCGCAAGGGGGCATTGCGGCAGTTATGTATTCACCTGATAATTATAGCAAACATATTGCTGATACCATTAATGCAGGTGCAGGATTAAATGATGAAGAAATTGTTCGAATCACCATCACTGAATCAACAGAACGCATTGTTGAATTGATTGATTGGGGCACGCATTTCGACAAAGAAGATTCAGGAAAGTTTTCACTCTCCAGAGAAGGCGGGCATTCAGAGCATCGCATTCTACATCATAAAGATGCTACCGGCTATGAAATACAGCGTGCACTCAGCAAAAAAATTCGTGAGCATGCCAACATTGAAGTATTGGAAAACCATTTTGCTATTGACCTGATCACCCAGCACCACTTGGGTGAAATGGTTACAAGAGACAAAGAGGACATAAGCTGTTTCGGTGTATACGCAATGAATAAATCGACCAAAGATGTAGAAACGATCCTAGCCAAAACAACCATGCTTGCCACCGGAGGATTGGGTAATATTTACCAAACCACTACCAATCCTAAATTTGCCACCGGCGATGGCATTGCCATGGCTTACCGCGCTAAAGTTCAGGTAGAAAAACTTGAGTTTGTGCAATTTCACCCGACATCATTATACAACCCTGGCGAAAAACCCTCGTTTTTGATTACAGAAGCCTTGCGTGGTGCAGGTGCGAAATTAAAAACGCGAAACGGTTTTCCTTTCATGAAAAAATATGATGAAAGAGAGGATCTAGCCCCCAGAGACATTGTTGCCCGAGCCATAGATAATGAAATGAAACTTTCTGGAGACGAATTCGTGTTTCTTGATGCCACGCATATTGGTGCTAACAAGTTGATTTCCGATTTTCCGACTATCTATGCTAAATGCTTAAGCCTCGGAATCAATATCTCGAAAGATATGATTCCTGTGGTTCCGGCCGCACACTATTCCTGCGGCGGTATAAAAACAGATAAAGTTGGTCGCACAAGTATTTCAAATTTGTACGCTTCAGGGGAGGTATCCAGCACGGGCTTGCATGGCGCTAACCGTCTTGCTTCCAACTCACTTCTTGAATCAGCTGTGTTTTCTCACAGGGCCGCGATTGATGCCGTTTCTGTTTTTAAAAACGCTGGATTTTTAGAGGAAGTGCCGGATTGGGATGCAGAAGGAATGGTTTTAAATGAAGAAATGATCCTGATTACACAATCGAAAAAAGAAGTACAATCGATCATGAGCAACTATGTAGGCATTGTCAGGTCAAATCTTCGTCTGAAAAGAGGACTTGACAGGCTGAAAATCATTTATAAAGAAACGGAGGACCTTTATCACAAATCGCTGGTGACTGAAGAAATATGTGAACTGAGAAACCTGATCAACGTGGCATACCTCGTGATCAAACTGGCACAGAACAGAAAACAGAGTATCGGATTACATTACAATATTGACTATAAATAAATTGGAAGTATGGCTATTATTAGATCTGTAAAAGGTGTTAAACCACAATGGGGAGAAAGGTGTTTTATTGCAGACAATGCAACCATTACAGGTGATGTTATACTTGGAAATGATTGCAGCATCTGGTTTGGCGCAGTTATCCGAGGCGATGTGCACTTTGTAAGAATAGGTAATAATGTGAATATCCAGGATGGTGTGATTATTCATTGCACCTATCAGAAAGCGAGCATAACCATCGGAAATAACGTATCTATCGCCCATGGCGCCATTGTACATGGCTGCATCATTCATGATAATGTACTGATCGGGATGGGATCCATCATCATGGACGGCGCTGTGATTGAAAGCAACAGTGTAATAGCAGCGGGCGCACTTATTTCAAAAGAAACAGTCGTAACCTCGGGAAGTGTGTATGCTGGTGTACCAGCAAAAAAAATAAAAAGTGTTGATACCGCTTTGCTCGAAGGGGAAATACACCGGATATCCAATAATTATAATATGTATGCAAGTTGGTATGATCCGGCTGAATAATTATTATCACAAAAAGGAAAAGCCACGCAGTGTTGCGCGGCTTTTCCTTTTATTGAAAGGGTATTAAATTATATACCTAATTTCTTTTTAACGAGTGGCAGTACATCGTCTCCACCTTCAAAAAATACAACAGCACCAGCACCCACATCCAGAATATATGTATAACTGTTTTCGCGGCCTACAGCATTAATGGCATTTTTTACTTTTTCAATCAATGGATTGAAAAGTTCAGCCTGCTTGGTAGATAAATCCTGATCAGCTGATTGCTGGAAAGCCTGAATTCGCGCTTGAAGATCAGTAATCTCTTTTTCTTTGGTTTGTCTGATTAAATCCGACATAGTTGCCACATTATCCTGGTAGTTGGTAATTTTTGTCTGGTATTCCATTGCCATCGCATTCATCTGCTGGTCAAGATACTCAGCATAATTTTTTAATTCATTCTGTAAAGAATCCGTCTCCGGCATCATCGACAGAATTTCATTTGAATCAATATGGCCTAACTTCAGAGTTGCCTGGCTATAACCAAATGACGCAACTAGTACCACAAGTGAAAAAAGTGCAACTGCTTTCTTAAACGCTTTCATTTCTATTTATTATTTTGATTAATAATTGTCTGGATTAAACGGCTGGCAAAATTAAGAAAATATCAATACAATTTAATCATTCATTCAGCGCATTTTATTTTATTAAGAAACATTAACTAAAATCAAGTATTCCTTTATATAAAGTGCTGGAAATTAATTTCTACCTCTCTGCTCTCGTTTCACTGTTTGCATCACGGTACCTACTTCGTCAAGCACATCATCACTAATGTCAAATTTAGGATCAGCATATAAAAGGGACATACCGCCTGATTTATCAAAAACAAATGAATAATTCCTTGTATTCGAGAGTGTTTCGATAGCATTATACACTTTTTCCTGTATCGGCTGGATCAGTTCCTGGCGTTTTTGGTACAAATCTCCCTGCGGCCCAAAGTACTGTTGCTGCAGTTCTTTCACCTGCTTTTCTTTCTGGATGATTTCATCTTCTCTTTTCTTTTTTATGTCATCCGGAAGTAATACAGCTTCTGCTTTGTAGTTATTATACAATGTTTCTACTTCTGCATATTTTGCCTCTATTTCTTTTTGCCACTTTACAGAAAGGGCGTCAAGTTCATCCTGGGCATCCTGAAATTCTGGAATATTATCGAGGATGTATTCCGTATCTACAAAAGCATATTTCTGATTCTGACCGAATACAGAAGTCGTATTAATGACTAGCATAATGGCGATCAAGCTGCCAAAAGGTATGATTACATTTCTTTTCATGATATATAGATTTAATTGTAGTTCGATATTCAAAAATCCTGCCAAATTCTATGTTAATCCAGCGACTGGTTTAAAGAGAAGTGGAAATGGCTTCCTGCTGCACTTGGCCAACCTGGCACCGGATCGAAACCATACGCCCAATCTAAACCAAGCATTCCAAACATAGGCAAGAATACCCTGATCCCCACACCTGCCGACCGGTATAAATCGAATGGATCAAAACCCTGTGAATTTAACCATGAGTTTCCGGCTTCCACAAATGCCAAACCATAAATAGTTGAGCTTGGATTTAACGAAAGTGGATATCTTAGCTCAAGTGTGTTCCTGGTAAATACTGTACCTCCTATGTTTTTATTACCCCTGTGATAGGCAGAAATAGATTCATTCTCATAACCTCTCATACCTATTACTTCACGGCCATCATAGTTGTTGTAGCCCGTCAGTCCATCACCTCCTAGGTAAAATCTTTCAAAAGGTGTAGTACCCAACTCGGCATTGTAATGCCCCAAGTATCCAAATCTAAACCTGGCTGCAAGTACGAGCTTCTCAGCCAATTCAAAATACCAGTAGGCTTTTACTTTGATCTTGTAATATTCAATCCATTTATATTTTTCATCGTCGATTAAAGTGCTATAGTCTTTATTAGAGAAGAGCGAATAGGGCGGCGTAAGCTCCAACCCTAATGAAATATCTGATCCATTCCTTGGGTAGATAGGCGCACTTACCGAATTGCGGCCTAAGATCACTTCATAACTTAGGTTATTGTAATTGCCTGTTCCAGAGCCGACAGGAAAAATAGTTCCATAATTGGTCAGGTCGTAAAACAGCAGATTGATACCATTATATAAGGTAAAAAAGTCATCAGGCCAGGTAAGTCGTTTTCCCAGACCAATGGTGATTCCATTGGTAATAAACGCAGCTCTAAGTGTATCTTCCTTTGATCGGCCATTGGTATATCGTGAATGGTAATATGATACTGATAGTGCGTTTGGTTTTTTACCACCCAGCCAGGGTTCGGTAAACGAAACACTCCAACTCAGGTAATCTTTTCCATAAGTTTGAAAACGAAGTGCGAGTTTTTGGCCATCACCAGTTGGCACCGGACGCCATGCACCTTTTTTGAATACCCTTTTTATTGAGAAGTTATTAAAACTCAATCCTAGTGTTCCAATGATTCTACCATAACCCCATCCACCTGAAAGCTCAATTTGGTCAGCTGATGTTTCTTCCACGTCCCACTCTATATCAACGGTTCCTTTAGCGGGGTCAGGTTTTATATTCGGTGTAATGGTTTCAGGGTTAAAATACCGAAGGTTGGCAAGCTCACGTTGTGTTCTGATAATATCAGCCCTGCTAAAAAGCTGCCCGGGCCTTGTTCTCAGTTCCCTGATAATGACGTGGTCGTTGGTACGGTCATTTCCTTTTACCGAAACATTCCTGATTCGCGCTTGCTCTCCTTCAAATATCCTGATTTCCATATCAATGGAATCATTCTCAACATATACTTCGACAGGTATGGCATTGAAAAACAAGTAGCCGTTATCCATGTAAAGAGAGCTTACATCAAAACCGTTGGGGTTAAAATTCAGGTTGGTTTCGAGCAGTTCCTTGTTATATACATCACCTTTCTGAATACCCAGAATAGTACTTAAAAATGCAGAAGAGTAAATGGTGTTTCCCACCCATTTAATATCCCTGAAATAATATTTGTTTCCTTCTACCAGAAATATCTTCAGGCCAATCGTATGATCATTTATTCTGATGATCGAGTCGCCTGTAATGTGTGCATCGCGGTAACCTTTTTTATTGTATTTAGCCACAATCAGGTCAAGGTCATCTTTATATTCAGGCTCAATATATTTCGATCCTTTAAATATTCTAATCTTATAATTATCCGTCCAGTACTTCAGAAAATCATCTCTGAATTCTTTAAATTTAAACCTTATAGCATCCTCGGTCATGTTGATCACGAGTGGGCCCAAACTATCAAGCGGATTAAATACGCCTTTGGTTTTTGTTTCTTTCATAGCGCCTCTTACGGCATCATCCGACAAATCGTAATTGCCTACGATATCAATATACTTGATCTTTACCTTCCTGTTCTTGCGTATCTTAATCAACAGGTCTTCAAAGTTTTCCTGTGCCTGATCAGGTTTCTCGCGTATTTCAACTTCCGCATTTAAAAACCCTTTATCGGCATAAAAGTCTTTTATAATATTTGTTGTTCTGATCAACAAGTGATCGGTTACCACTTCTCCCCTTGAGAGGTTAATTTTCTCGCGGATATCATCTGCTTCTGATTTTCGAATGCCGTCAAATGAAAATTTGCTCAGACGGGGCCGCTCCTGCAGGTAAATTTTCAAGTACACTTTGCCTGCTTCAAACTTTGTGGCGGTAATGCTGATATTGTCGAACAAGCCCTGATCCCAAAGCTTTCGTATAGCTTTTGTAATTTTTTCGCCGGGAATTTTTACCCGCTCTCCGACTTCAAGTTGTGAGAGCATAATGATGACATTCTTATCAAGGTATTTAATTCCTTCCACTTCAATGTCGCCGATAAGATAATCGATGGGGCGCTCATAGTTGATCTTTGACAAGTCATCTCCAATATTGATCTGGGCATTCGCTATCAGCGGAATACATAAAACACCCATTATAAGTATCCTCAATATATCTTTTACCGATCTCCTCATTATGCTTTCTTCTAACTTTTTATTTGTTGACTTGTTAAACCAAATCTTCTTTCTCTTTTCTGGTAATCGACAATAGCCTCATATAAATCCTCTTTTTCAAATTCGGGCCATAGTTTTTGTGTAAAATACAGTTCTGAATACGCAATTTGCCACAGCAAAAAATTGCTTAGCCTGCTCTCCCCGCTTGTTCGTATCAGTAATTCGGGGTCGGGTATTCCCGCAGTGGTGAGTTTTTGTGCAAAATACGTTTCCGTTATATCTTCAGGTGTTGATTGCTGGCTGATTTGTTCGGCACATATTTTTTTTACCGCATCTACAATTTCCCATCTTGAACTGTAACTCATGGCCAACGTTAGTGTCATCCTGTCGTGACTGTCTGTTTTTCTTATGGTATCGATGAGTTTGTTGAAATTCTCCTCAGGCAAACTTTCCAGATCACCAATGGCATGCAAGCGAATATTGTTTTTCTTTAAAGTTTCAAATTCCTGTTCAATGGTTTCCACGAATAGGTTCATAAGCGCATCCACTTCAAGTTGCGGCCGGTTCCAGTTTTCTGTTGAAAAAGCGTATAATGTTAAATACTTTACACCCAATTCAGCAGCTGCTTCCGCAGCATTTCTAACAGCACCTACACCGTATTGATGGCCGAAAACACGATCTTTACCCTGTTTAGTAGCCCACCTGCCATTACCATCCATAATAATGGCAATGTGTTTGGGTAATTTTTCGATTATGATCTGTTCTTTAAAGCTCATCATTCATTTGGCTTACCATTCATTTTCCTTACACTTTTTGCTTCCGTACAGGTTAAATTTATAGGTAACAGAAAGCAGGGTGCAATTATACCAGTCCATTGTATTTTCGTTACCGCGCTGCATACCTTCCGAATGAGTTCCGACCGGATCAGAAACCTGATCGTTTGATGTATAATACGTGGTGCTTATATCGTCGATATAATCGGTTAATGTTTTCCTCATACCCCACTCAAGCCCCAATCCCAATCGTTTCGTTAAGCTGTATTTAAAACCTATTCCGAAAGGAAATGAAATACTCCATAGTTTATAAGGCGCTCTGCCTTCAAATTGCTGATCCTGATATTGACTCTGACCCTCGGTACCATGTGCTTGTAAATTAACCCCGGCGAAGTTGAATGGTTTGAAGGTGAAAAAACCTACCCCGCCAAAAATGTAGGGTGTAAAATAATTTTTTTTACTGCCTGTAAAATATTCCCAAAAGTTAAATTCGCCTACAAGGGCAAAATCGTTGATATTGGATTTGAAATTCAACTCACGATTTGCAACCGCATTTGATTTGAGGTCATCGCCTACAAGTTTGGCCCTGGTGTATGAAAACTTCACCGCCCACCTTTTATTCAGATTGTATCTTGCCACCGCTCCATAAGCCAGTTGCGATTGACTATATGGGATAGCGGGATTGATATCGCCAATATAATAAGAAACACCTCCTGCAGCACCCACTTCCAATGTTTGCGCAGATGAAATAAGGGGTAATATAAAAATAAAACCGGCTATAAGTCCGGTTAAAAGGCCAAAAAACCCGGTATTTCCTTTTTTGTACTTCATCCTGAAATTGAGCGCCAAAAATATCATTTTTTTACTTACCATACACATATTTAATCTTTCTGTTTTCAGGCAGAATTATCAATTCCTGGTGTCGACTCCCCAGTGCAATTTATCACGAATTGTAGAGAAGAAATCCTTGTCATTCATTTCAACAAGATTTACCTCAAAACCGCATCTTCTAATCACAAGTTCGTCTTCTTTATTGATACTTGAATGCCTTGAGTCCATAGTCATCAGATAGGTATCTTCGCGGCCACCAATTTTAATTCTGATTGTGCTGCTGTCCTGAATAACGATGGGTCTTACAGTTAAATTGTGCGATGCAATAGGAGCAATCACAAAATTCTGCGATCCGGGACTCATAATTGGTCCACCTACACTAAGAGAATAGGCTGTTGAGCCTGTTGGCGTTGATACAATCAGGCCATCTCCCCAGTAGGAATTCAGAAACTTATCATCAATATATACATGCACCACGATTAAAGATGTGGTATTGTTGCGATAAATGGTTAAGTCATTCAGCGCAAAGTTAAGTTCTCCAAAAATTCCTTCAGGTTCTTCTAATTGCAAAAGAGTCCTTTTATCGATGTAATAATCACCTTTAAGAATGCTTTCAAGTGCTTGTTTAATTTCATTTTTAGAAATGCTTGACAAGAAGCCCAGCCGCCCCAGATTAATTCCAAGAATTGGAATTCCAGAATCACGTACAAAAGGTACCGTATCAAGGATGGTGCCGTCGCCGCCTATTGAAAACAGCATATCTGTGTTTTCGATCAGATCCAGATGAGTGTTAAAGAATTCTGGGTTTTCAGGCAAATTCGTAGCCTCTTTAATTTTTTCGTAAAATGGCTGGTAGAAGCGCAATTGGCTACCATTATTAACGAGTTCGTCAATTATTTGCTGAAGATATTCTTGCTGATCTTCTTTAAAATCTTTTCCAAATAATGCAACTTTCATTCAGGCAGCTTATTAAGCGTACAAAACTAATTTAAAATTCAGTTAAAAAAAGGGTTAAACAGAATGACAGCATTGTTTTTACGGATTCTTAACTTTTTTTAACTTGAAACAGTTTTTATAGAAAGCTGAAACATTAATCCTATTAAATATTGAGGTAATTGATCAACGAATTGTAATTTTCTTTCAGGCTTTCAATGTCATCCTCTTCGCCAAATGAAGCCTTCACATAATATCCATAACGGTCAAATGTTTGTAAAACTGCTCCAATATCTGTTTTATTAAGTTTGATAACGACTTCTAATCTCGTTGATTCAGGGTGACTTGCCAAGAACAGGCTTAACACTTTGGCATCGTTAGATTGTACTATCTGGGCAACCTCAGTCAGGTTATAATCATTTTCAGTCATTTCAAGAACAATGATGCCGCCGGGGTTTTCGAGCGCAAATGAATTGGCCATATAAGTAACCAGGTTTCGCATGCTTATACTTCCCAGGTATTTTTCATGATCATCCAACACAGGAATTAATGTGATTTTTAAATTGCTGACTAACTTTAACACATCATATAAATGCTGATGTTCATTCACATAGGGATGCTTTAGTGAAAGCTTATAATTGCCCAGCGGTTGTTTTAGGTCATTTAAATCGTAAATATCTTGCTCGCTAATCAAACCCAGGAAGTTTTCGCCATTCACGATCGGTAAATGCGACACCTTTATTTCTTCCATCATGTTCAATGCTTCTTCGCCCGAATTGGATGTTCTGAGTGAAGGTACTTCTTCGGTAATTAAATGTCGAGCGATCATACAAATGTTTTGTTTCGGGTTTATTTTTTATTGAAACAATAAAATGCAAAGATATGAAGAAGTCGACTACTACATTAAATTTTCAAGCATATTGAGATAATTGATATACCTGAATTCAGCAATTTCATTTTTCGACAATGCACGCAACAATGCGCAACCCGGTTCATCGACATGGAGACAATTATTAAAACGGCAATCGTGCATAAGCTGGCGCATTTCAGGAAAACGTTGTCCCAATTCTTCTTTTTCAAACTCTACCAAGCCAAACTCTTTAATTCCGGGTGTATCTATAATAAAGCCTCCAAAATTCAATTCAAACATTTCGGCAAAAGTAGTGGTATGTTTTCCTTTTTCGTGGTATTCAGAAATGAGCCCTTCCTTCAGGTTAAGGGACGGATCGACAGCATTTATAAGCGCCGACTTTCCAACACCCGAATGCCCGGCCAGCAAACTTACTTTGTCTGTCAGCAGCATTTTAAATGCATCTAGGTGCATTTGATCATGAACGGAAGTAACCAGACAATTGTAACCAACACCTTCATACACATCCATATAATATTCAAGCTGTTCCTTGGTTTTCGCATCATATATATCATATTTGTTGAATACGATCGATGCTGGAATATGATAGGCTTCGGCAGTTGTCAGAAAACGATCAATAAAACCGGTTGAAGTCCGGGGTTTGATAAGAGAAACTATGATTACAGCCTGGTCAAGGTTGGAAGCAATAATGTGTGTAGCCTTTGAAAGTTTGGTAGCCTTCCGGATGATATAGTTTTTTCTTTCATTGATATCTATGATTACCGCATCGCCGGAAGGGGAAATTTCAATTTCAACACGATCACCAACAGCCACGGGATTTGTGGTTCTTAATCCTTTTATTCGAAAACGACCTTTGATCTTGCAATCAATGGTTTCTTGATCACTGGTTAAAACCGTGTACCAACTTCCCGTAGATCGAACAACTGTGCCTTTTTTACGTATCATTATGGAAAATTATAGTGCTTTTTCACGGCTTTTTTAATATCACATACGCATTCCAATTCCTTTTTGAATGTGACAAAATCACCGGGTTTTAGATGCACAGTTTTGTTAATAGTTTCAACAGCGCACTCACCTTCTATAATATAGCATTCTTCATCATCAGCATAAGTCCAGTTGAATCGGGATGAATCCCTGGCCCAAACAGGCCATGAAAAAACACCCTTTTCTTTTAATTGGTCCTTACTGAATGTCTCTACTTTAATTTTATCCATTTGATAATGTTGAAGGTTTTCAATAAAAACGACGCATAAAAATACAAACTATTCTTATATTTGGTCGATTTTCACCAATTACGGATCATTATGAATTTAGCTACTTACCTGTCGTTTCTTATCAGTCCGGCCATTCTGATCATCACTTTTATCATGATCCGTTTCAGATACCATCCAAAAAACTGGAACAATGTGTTAAAAGCAGCTTTTTCGGGACTAATTGGTGTGGTTCTCCTTTTAGTTGCCAATTATATCATGGATCTTATTTGGCACGGCAACCTATTCAATCTGCGACGAATTACTTTTTACGTATTTGTAATTGTTGCGTTCAGCGCCGAATTAGGGAAGCTATTGCCTCTGCGCCTGTATTTTTACAATAAACCGGGCTTTAAAGGGCCTTTTGAAAGCATCCGTTATTCCATTATCATTTCCCTATGTTTTTCAATGATAGCGGTATTATTGTTCGCATTTAACATTGTAGGCACCGATATGATCAAAGCACCCTTGTTATTTCTATATACCTATCCCTTTGCTAATATATTCTTTGGAATTGTAATGGGTTTCTTTATTGGCCTGGGCAAAATGAGGAAAAACTTACTGATTGATGAGTCCGTAGCCCTGTTTATTACAAGTTTTTTCCACGGTCTATTCTACTTTTGTTTCATTTCTTCCGACATCCGGTTGTTGGTGGTTACCATCATCGGTTTTGTCATCATCGGTATCATGCTGCTTGTGAAATCCACTACGTTTAAGGTAGATAAAGATCAGGCTGTATAAAGTTTACCCGGCAGGCTTTTTACAAATCCTTCAAATTCCAGATTCAGTAATGAAGCGGCTACTTTAGACGTACTCAGTTTTGTTTTTATTGTAAGTTGATCAATAGCAATTTCCTTATGATCCTGTATGGTTTTCAATACCAGTTTTTGCTCCTCCGAAAGGTTCACAAATAATTCCGTTTGCGATTTCTGGTCGATCTTTTGCTCCTCCCATCCCATCAGGTAGGCAATATCATGGCCATTTTCAGCCAATGCCGCCCGATTGGTTTTAATCAGGAAATGGCATCCACGTGAATAGTCATCGCCGATTCTTCCAGGCACGGCAAACACATCCCGGTTATATGAATTGGCGATTTCAGCAGTGATGAGCGCACCACCCTTTCGGTCCGATTCGACCACAAGCACCGCATCTGACATCCCAGCTACAATACGGTTTCTTTTTGGAAAATTCTCTCTATCGGGTCTTGTGTCCGACATGAATTCTGTCATCAAACCTCCCTGTTCAATCATTTTCTCAGCCATTTTACGGTTTTGTGCCGGATAAATCCTGTCTAAACCATGACCCAGCACACCAATGGTATCCATGCCCACATCCAGGGCACGACGATGCGCACAGCTATCAATTCCATAGGCCAATCCACTTACCACGAGCACATCACGACTTTGCAATTCATCAATTATTTCTTCGCATCGTGCCTTGCCATAATTAGTGGCTCTTCTTGTGCCAACGATGGAAATAATCCTTTTTGCATTAAGGTTTGCATTTCCTTTGTAATACAGCATCATAGGACCATCTTCACAATTCAATAACCTGGCCGGATAGGCAGAGTCCGTATAAAATAGTGGGGTGATATTGAATTTTTGTATGAATGCTAATTCTGTTTCAGCACGCTGCAAAACCTGTTGACTTTTTATCTGGTTAACCGTAGATTTTCCGATACCTGGTATCTTTAATAGTGCCGCTGAATTTTCCTTGAAAACCGCCTCAGGGCCACCACAATATGCTATCAATTTTTTTCCGTTAACATCACCCACACCTTTAATGAGGGTCAGTCCGATCTGGAAGATTAATTGAGGCTTTGTCATGGCGTCAAAAATAAAATAAATATGCCATGTAGTGCAGCAATATTGATAGTTTTGTGATGGATTATGAATAAAAGGATAACGGTACTGGTTACCCCACTAAATTGGGGTTTGGGGCATGCCACACGCACGGTTCCGGTAATCGAGCATCTAGTGCGACGCAATGCCAGGGTGGTCATCGCAGCAGACAAAAGACCACTGGATTTTTTAAAATTACGATTTCCTGACATTGAATTTATTCGTTTTCCTGGATTTGAACCCCGATATCCAAACAACTCAATGATGGCCATCCATATGGCAAGATCATTTTCAAGGATGTGGCAACAAAGCCGTAAATCCCACCATTTTTTGCAAGAAATTGTGGCCGAATACGAAGTGGATATCATCATATCTGATAACCGCTTTGAATGTTACTCGAAACATGCTTATAATGTGTTTGTTACCCACCAGTTACAAATTCAAACCGAAGGATGGCAAAATATCTTTAAGTCTTTTATCAACAAAATTAATTATGGGTATATAAAGAAATATGACGAACTCTGGATACCTGATGTGGAGAACCCAGAGAACAACCTTTCCGGTAAGCTGTCACATGTCAGCAAATTTCCTGTCAGTCACTATCATTTCATTGGCCCACTCAGCAGATTCAAGTCTAATTGCGGAAAAATACAATATGATAGAATCGATTTACTTGTAATCCTTTCCGGACCTGAACCTCAACGTACAATTCTGGAAGACTTGATTACCAATCAGGCCATTAAAAGTCAATTGAAAACGACTATCGTTCAAGGTAAAACGGAAGAAAATAAGATTACCAGAGAAGAAAATATTACTTTTATTTCACATGCTGATGACACCCAAATGGCTGTGCTGATCCAATCGGCAGAAATGATTATCAGCAGGCCGGGCTATACAACCATCATGGATTTATGTGTGTTCGGCAAAAAAGCCATCTTTATTCCAACCCCCGGTCAAACGGAGCAGGCATACCTGGCGAAAAAAATGTTATCGGAAGGGTATTGCTATTCCGAAAACCAAAAAGCTTTCAACCTGGAAAGATCTTTTTCTGCAGCAAAAAAATTTTCAGGACTACCAAAGATTACCTCGCAAGAAAAAATGGCTTTTCTCATCGAAAACCTGTTTACTAAAAACATGTTGGATCGTAAGGATTAATAGACCCAATTCTTTTACCTCTATGAAAACCTTCGTTTCCCGGAATATATTATATGTATTTTTGCCCAAAATCAATTGTATCTATGCGTATAGAAAAAGATATGAAGCTGGCGGATGTGATCCATCACGATTTCAGTTTAATTCCTGTGATCAACCGCTTTGGCATTCACCTTGGTTTTGGTGACGGAACCATTGAAGAAATTTGTGAGGATAAGGAAGTGAATACCGAATTTTTCCTGACCATTCTGAACACCTATCATGATGCGCAATATTTCCCTAAAAAGCACTTGCAAAGCTTTCATTCCGCCACGCTGATAGAATATCTGCGGAAAGCACATCAATTTTACCTCGAACAAAAAATTCCTGCAATCAAAAAACTCATCTGTAAATTAACCGAAGAGTCAGACCAGAATAAAGATACTTACCAATTAGCTGCAAATTTTTTTAATGAATACGAGTTAGAATTTACCAAACATATCGACCGGGAGGAAAATGTGGTGTATCCTTATGTATATGAGCTAGAAAAAGCTATTAAAAGTGGCAAGGCATCTACTGAACTGCTTGACCAGATGACATCTTATTCAATCATGGATTATGAAGATGAACACGACAATGTAGAGGAAAAACTTTTTGATCTGAAAAATTTGATCATCAAATATTTACCTGCTCCAAAAAATGAATCGACAAGCTATAAGATATTGCTTGAGCTTTTTGAACTGGAAAAAGACCTTCGTGAGCATGCCCGTATTGAAGATATGATCCTGGTTCCGAAAGTGGAAGCCATGGAATTCACCATTCAGAAAATGAGCAGTTAAAGTGGCACGCAAAATCACAACTGTCCTTATTGAAAGTTCATACCTGTTGAGATCAGGCATGGATGACCTTCTGAAAGAATTTCAGGGAGTTTACCTGTCAGAAGTGTTCGATGGTTCAGAAAAAAATCTCCTAAAAAAAGTAAAAGCCTTGAAGCCTGATTGTATTATAATTAACCCTGATACGCTTCCGGATGCCTTAAATTCATTCGTACTTTCCCTAAATAATGAAGCAACAATCATAGGCTTGATCAGTAAAAAAACACCAGACCATATAAAAAGCCGTTTCGCAAACACCCTAGATATTAAAGATGGCAAACATGACCTGATGAATACGCTTAACAGGATTATCGGCAGCAAAAACGGCAAAAAGTCAACCGAAAAAAACCAGACCCTCACCGAAAGGGAAATCACTATCTTAAAATATATCACACTCGGACTGACCAACCAGGAAATAGCCGAAAAGCTTTTCTTAAGTGTACACACCGTTATGACGCACCGCAAAAATATCACGAAAAAGCTGGGGATAAAAACCGTTTCAGGTCTTACTGTATACGCATTGTTGAATAAAATAATAGAAATTCAGGATATTGATCAATAATAAAAAACGTACTTCCAAATGATGTCTCTCCAAATTTGAACCATTCTAAATTGTCAATAAAGTGGCATATATTCATTTATTTAAAAAGTTAGATGTATACATTTTACTAAATTTGCCACCTGATGAATTCAAAAACACATAGAAAACCACCACATAGCTGGTTCCTGCCTATACTTGTTTTTGCATTCGTGTGGTTGCTGATGGGCGAATTGATTTCTATTCACCAAAGAGCCATTTTTAACTTCTATGTATTCGATCAGCATCCGTTTTCCACACCTGATAAATCAGGAAAAGACAAAGTCTTTAAATTAAAAACCAAGAAAAGCAGCAAAGACCAGGTTGAAATTGACCATCATTTAACACCCTGCCTAACCGATAATCAACCCGGAATACTATTGGTGTTTTCGGATTATACATTTACTGAAACACTTGTATTTATTATTCCGGTTGAATCGCTGAGACTTAAAGCTTCAAGAGCACCTCCTGTATCTTAGGCTTAACTATTCCCAATTTTATTTATCATTTGGTTTTCCGGATACATTCGGGAAAATTATTACTTGCAATCATTCAATTTAACCTATAATTATCATGAAAAAATCAATTTTTACAATTATCATTTTAATCAGTTGCATATCATCTATCCAGCTTTCTGGCCAAAATAAAAACACGGCCGAAAGTTTAAGCATGGGGCCCGGATATGCCAACGACATTTTTTACAGCTTTGAAAACGGCACCGTTAAAGAAGTGATCCGCAGCAATTGGGACATCGCTTTCTACACCCCAAAATTCAGCGCAGGTGTAATGGTAAATGAAGGCAACGGCGTCACATTGTACACCTACCCTGCAGGAGATACTGCTGCCTGGGCTTCAGTTGATACAGCCGGCATGGCATCATGGCAACCTGTTTATAACTCACCTACTTTATGGGAAGATGGCGCTTTCAATGTAAATGCCACCGGGCATCCAGATTACGGCTGGGGCACCTATAATATGGCCACACATAACCTCACTGGTGACTCCATTTATGTGATCCAATTGGCAGACGGTACATTTAAAAAATTATGGATCGTTGGCAAACAATCGCTGGCCAACATCTATACAATACGTTATGCCGATCTGGATGGTACCAATGAAATGAACGAAGCCATTGAAGTAGCACCCTACGAAAACAAAAGATTCTATTATTTTTCGCTGGCAAACAATGAAGAACTCGACAGGGAACCCGAATCTGATAGCTGGGATATGTTGTTTACCAAATATATGGACCTAACTGAAGACAATGAAGGTAACTGGGTACCCTATCTTGTTACTGGAGCCACCAGCAATGTAGATATAGGTGTCAGCAAATTTTATCCGGTAGCGGATGATTTTATGGATTGGTTCGAAATGCCTTTAGATTCGGCAAGATTAGATTCTGCTAAAAATGTGGTCGGTTACGATTGGAAATCATTTGACATGGGCACTTTCTCATGGGAAATAGCTGATTCAACAGTATTTTTTGTGCAAAACTATACTGGTGATGTGTACAAACTGACTTTCGAATCGTGGGAAGGATCGTCAACCGGTAATTTTGTTATCAAAACATCATTGGTATCACTTGCGTCAGTGGATGATGTGAATATGCAAACAACACCGGTTACGGCATATCCAAATCCCGCGACTTCATTTGTAAACATTGTGAGCGCTGAAGAAACATCATACGAATCCATGCTAATCATGAACCAGTCAGGACAAATTGTATACCGGGCAAACATGTCGGGCATCGATTTAAAAAATGGCTACAAAATAGACTTGAATGGATATGCCAAAGGCATGTACATTATTCAGTTGAACGGAAATAACATTCAAACCAACCAAAAGCTTCTGGTACGTTAATGTTACATCAAAAATACTACGTAATCCTTATTTTGAGTTTGTTGATTGGGGCTGTAAGTTCGCTTACAG
>JAZBOW010000304.1:0-7365 GCA_036351335.1 Bacteroidales bacterium
ATGAACAACATCAGAAATATGTTCCAAGGCTTGCTACCGGCGAGTGGCTGGCAGCTTATTGTTTGACTGAACCGGGTGCAGGTTCCGATGCGAATGCAGGAAAAACAAAGGCCGTATTATCAGAAGACGAAAAATATTACACCTTGAATGGACAGAAGATGTGGATCACCAATGGTGGTTTTGCTGACCTGCTAACGGTTTTCGCCAAAATTGAAAACGACCGTGTATTAAGTGCCTTTCTTGTAGAATCAAGTTGGGAAGGCATTACCATGAACCCTGAAGAACACAAGATGGGTATCAAAGGGTCGTCCACACGCCAGATATTTTTTAATGATGTGAAAGTGCCTGCCGAAAATTTATTGGGTCGCCGGGGAGAAGGTTTCCGCATCGCATTGAATATTTTGCATATTGGCAGGATCAAGCTGGGTGCCACAGTTATCGGAGGTATGCGCCGGGCTATCAATAATTCTGTTTCCTACGCCAATGAAAGAAAACAATTTGGTTCATTCATTGCCGAATTTGGTGCCATAAAATTTAAAATGGGCAACCAGGTGGTACGTATGTTTGCCACAGAATCAGCCGTATACCGGACGAGTAAAGATGTGGAAGATACGATCAACACTTTATTAGAAGAAGGAAAAAGCCATGGCGAAGCCAATATTGGCGGTGTGGCTGAATACGAACCCGAATGTGCCATGCTAAAAGTGTATGGCTCCGAATCACTCGATTATATTGTGGATGAAATGGTTCAGATTTATGGCGGCATGGGTTTCTCGTCTGAAGCGCCGGCTGACCGTTCTTATCGCGATTCAAGGATCAACAGGATTTTTGAAGGTACCAATGAAATCAACCGCCTGATAACTGTTGATTCAACCATGAAGAAGGGCATGAAGCATAAGATCGACCTTTTTGAAGCCGCCAATGTGGTGGTAGAAAATCTGGATAAATTAAAAGCTGTTGAAACGGCAGGGAAAGATTATTACGAAATAAAACATGCGTTTGCAGGCAACCTGAAAAAAGCCATTTTAATGCTTTTACCGGTTGTATCAGACACTTTTAAAAGGCAATTGGGTGAAGAAGAAGAGATTTTGATGAATATCTCAGATATGATTATGAGTGTATATGTTTTTGAATCCACCTTACTTCGTGTTGAAAAACTTGAGAAAGAAGGATTTAAGAAGGACATTGAAATTTATCGTGATATACTTGATGTACTTACCCGTGATACGCTTCAGAAAACCTATTCAAACGCGTTTGATGCCATTGGTTCCTTTGCCAAAGGTGAACAAAAGGATGCCCTTTCTAACGCACTTAGGACCCTTACCAAAGCAGACCCGACCAACGTAAAGGAATCAAGGAGAAGGATCGCCGACAAATTAAATGACGACGGCATGTATAAATTTTAGTTTGGATGGACTAAAACAAAAAAACCCGAAGATGTCTTCGGGTTTTTTTGTTGAATCTAGCCTTTTTATTTCAAAATACTCTTGCCGATCACTACACGCTGTACCTGGTTGGTGCCTTCATAAATCTGGCAGAGTTTGGCATCGCGCATCATTTTTTCCACCAGAAAATCAGTAGAATAGCCCTCACCTGCCATTACCTGCACAGCATCAGTAGTTACTTTCATGGCCACATCAGATGCATACAATTTCGCCATAGCCGATAGCATATTGGCTGATTTTTGCCCAGTATCGTAGGCCCAGGCAGCATTCCATGTCAACAAACGGGCAGCTTCAATTTCAGTTGCCATATCAGCCAGCATAAAACTAACACCTTGATTAACCGTTACGGGTTTTCCAAATTGAATTCTATTCTTTGCCCAGTTTTTTGAAGTTTCATATGCTTCGCGCGCATTTCCAATACTTAAAGCCGCTACACCGGTACGTGTTCTTTCAAAAGTTTTCATAGCCAGTAAAAATCCATGTCCTTCCATACCAATTCTATTGTTCACAGGAATTTCCACATCATGGAACTTAAATTCAGTTTGCACGGATGCTTTCTGCCCCATCTTTACCATATCGGCTACAACCTCCACACCCGGCGAATTGGTCGGAACTACAAAAGCAGTTAAACTCCTGGCGCCTTTAGTTGGATCAGTCAAGGCAAAAACAGTTATAAAAGAGGACACACTGCCATTGGTAATAAAACGTTTATGTCCGTTTAAAATGTATTTGTCGCCATGCAGGATAGCCTGGGTTTTAATACCCGCAACATCAGAACCGGCATTAGGTTCTGTAAGGGCATAAGCTGCTACACTTTGCTCCTCGTTTATCTGACCAAAAAGACGCTTCTTTTGCTCCTCATCAGCACCAATATAGAGAGGTGTTAACGCAAGCGTATTTGCATCCATACAAATGCCTATTCCAACACACCCGGCACCGAGTTCCTCCGAAGCCAAGGCACTTTCAAAGATATTATGATTCTGACCACCAAATTCTTTTGCCATCGGACCGTTCATAAGTCCTTCTTTATAAGCCTGCTTTACAATATCCCATGGAAATTCTGCCAGTTCATCATATTTCCTGGCGTTTGGACGCATGTGCCGATCAGCAAAGTCTCTCACTTTTTCCTGAATCTCGATCTGTTCTTTTTCTAAGGTAAAATCTACCATCTTGATTAATTTACTGGTTATTATTGAGTTATATCTTGCGCAATTGCATGTAACAAAATTACGTTATAATCTTGATTATTCCTATTTTAGATGTATAATTACAAGCATGTAAAACCTACTTCAGTTCGTGAACTACACCATCTTAAAAAAAGGGTTTAAAAACTACTTGCAACTCGAAAGAAACATGTCAGAAAACACCGTTCAGGCCTATCTGCATGATGTGGATATGCTCATCGACTATTTGGAACAAGAAAAGAACAGCAAGCCGATGACCAGGATTGTATTAGATGATTTTACTGGCTTTTTTACTTTTTTAAATGAATCAGGGCTGGAGGCTTATAGTCAGTCGCGAACAATTTCAGGAGTGAAAGCCTTTTTCAAATACCTGTTCAATGAACAAATAATTGACGTTGACCCGTCCGAACTTCTCGAATCGCCCAAACCCGGGAAAAAATTACCTGATATTCTGAGCGAGGAAGAGATTGAAGAAATGATTAACTCCATTGACCTATCGCTACCGGAAGGTGAAAGAAATAAAGCCATTATAGAAACTTTGTATGGTTGCGGACTCAGGGTTTCGGAACTAATTAACCTAAAAATTTCAGACCTGCATTTTAATGAGGAGATCATTTCTGTGACAGGAAAGGGAAACAAACAACGATTAATTCCCATTGGCGGAGCCGCAAAAAAACAAATACTGATTTATAAAGACCAGGTGAGGATTCATCAACCTGTTAATACAAAAGATGAAGACATTTTATTCCTTAACCGCCGCGGAAAAAAAATGAGCCGCCAAATGATATTTATTATCATTAAAATGCTGGCTGAAAAAACCGGTATTCATAAAACAATCAGTCCGCATAGCCTGCGGCATTCATTTGCCACACATCTGGTAAAAAATGGCGCCGATTTAAGAGCTGTGCAGGATTTATTGGGCCACGTTTCCATTACAACCACGGAAATTTATACCCATCTGAACAATGAAGATCTGCGAAAATCAATCTTACAATTTCACCCGAGGAACATAGATAAATAGTAGGTTCATCTGACAAAATAATAGCTACAACAGAGTTGCTCAAATTGTTTGAAATGATCATTTAAGGAAATATTTATGCTTAAAATTTGGAAATTCGATACGTATGCATTATATTAGCAGCGCCCAAAGAGCATTTTTTAATGCTCGACCCTGTTGACATTATCACTGCCAAAAGATATTTATATCTCTCCGCATGTTAACGGGGTTTTTTATTTCAGCACGTTTACCCATTCTTATTATTTGACAATAAACGTTCGCCTATTCATCGGTAATATAAAATCCAGCCTTACACATTTTTAACCGCTTCAGATAATATACACGGTTCAATAAAGCTGTTATAGATAAGATTTAAAAAAAGGAAAAGGGGACTTAGACGGTTTCTATCTTACCCTGCTCGTCAACAAGTACACCAAAGTTCATATAAACCAGTTTCCCTTCCCTGAAAAAGAAATCCATCATGCTCAGGTCGTAAGAAATCATCTTGTCCTTTTCTTCTTCAATTTCCACTTCATAATGTTTTTCGCCATTGGCTTTCATCAACTCAATAATTTCTTCTTCAGAAAGGTTCATTATTTTTTTACCAAAAAGGCTTGTGTCGGGATGGTCTGTTTCAATGCCGGCCAGTATTTGCGAATAAAGGCCTACGAAAAATATAGAATACCCCTGCGTCCAGTAATGAAGCACTGTCGTATTCAGCTCTTCGTCATCATCGAAACTGTCAATTTCTTCCGGTTCACCGTAGGCATCAATAAACTGATCCATCTTCATTCCGAATGTAAGTTCACCAAGTCCTTTATTGGGTACTATTTCATAATTTGTTAACATCCTGATTTATTCTAATTACTATCTAACAAACATATATAATTGTATTATACAAAGCAAGCAATAATCTATTTTAATGGCGAATCTTCTTCTTTTGCCAGGCTATTATACACTAATTTGTTCAACAAGCCTGGCAAAAATTTATTAAGAAGGGCTATCATCTTTCCTTCCGTTGTTAAAATAATAGTGTTTTTTCTCTTACCTACTGCTTTGTATATATGGGTTGCCACTTCTTCAGCGCTCATCATTTTTTGCTCATTTCTGGGTGATTCGCCCTGTTGACTACCATCAGCTGCCAAGGCTGCATTTCGAATATTAGAGGCTGTAAAACCCGGAAAGGCTACAAGAACATGAAGACCTTTTTTCAGATTTTCAATTCTTACAGATTCAAGAAACCCACTCATGGCAAATTTCGAAGCGGAATAACCTGTTCTGGCTGGCAATCCTTTTATTCCGCCAATAGATGAAACCCCAACGACACTGCCATTTTGCTCAAGAATATATGGTAAAGCATATTTTGTACAATACACAGTACCCCAGAAATTGACATCCATAATTTGCTTAAGGACACTCAAATCCACATCTGCAAACAAAGCCCGCATGGATATTCCCGCATTATTAATCAGCACATCCACTTTACCAAATCGGTCAATAGCTGTCAATATCAAATTCTTGCAATCTATTTCATTGCTCACATCCGTTTGGGAAAAAGCAATTTCTCCACCTTTCAATTTAATATCTTCGGCAATTTCAGTTAGTTTTTGATGATTTCTGGCACCAATTACACATTTAGCTCCTTTTCCGGAAAATTCATAAACCAACGCCCTTCCAATACCAGAAGTCGCACCTGTAATAACAATTACTTTATCCTTCATGCTAAAATTTTAATGATACAAGTATATGAAAATATCATGAAGACCATCGACCTTGCTCGGGATAAGTTTTAACCTTTTATTCAAAACTTCCCATTTTGAATTGTGTATTTTTGTCAGCGTAAAACGATTAATATGCTCAACAACAGGCAACTTTTTTTACAACATCTTGCTATTCCTGCTGAAGTACCTGATGCGCTGGAAATTGTGAAAGCTGAAGGCATTTTCCTATACGACGTGATAGGTCGTACGTTTATTGATTTAGTTTCCGGGGTATCGGTAAGCAATATCGGGCATCGCCACCCAAAGGTTGTTAAGGCCATTGAAGATCAGTTAAAAAAATATTTACATCTGATGGTGTATGGAAAATATATCCAGTCGCCACAAGTGATGCTGGCCGGTTTGATGACCTCAAAACTCCCTGACAATTTACAATCAGTTTTCTTTGTCAATTCAGGCAGCGAAGCTATTGAAGGTGCGCTTAAACTGGCTAAAAGAGTCACGGGCAGATCAGAAATAATCGCCTTTCAAAACGCATACCACGGCAGTACAAGTGGTGCATTGAGTGTGTTGGGGGATGAAGAAATGAAATTTGCCTATCGCCCGTTGCTGCCTGAAATCAAATTCCTTCATTTCAACAATGTAGATGATTTAGAAAAAATTACGTCTGAAACAGCAGCCGTCATTATAGAACCCATACAGGCCGAAGCAGGCATTTTAATTCCTGATAAAGATTATATGTCAGCGTTACGGGATAAATGCGATAAATCAGAAACCATATTAATATTCGATGAAGTACAAATGGGTTTTGGTCGTACGGGCAAGCTATTCGCTTTTGAGCATTTCGGTTTGGTTCCTGACATACTCTGCCTGGCAAAAGGTATGGGTGGAGGCATGCCCATTGGTGCTTTTGTTTCAAGTAAAGAACATATGTCGACACTCACACGTAACCCGGCATTGGGCCACATTACTACCTTTGGCGGCCACCCGGTAAGTTGTGCTGCTGCATTGGCCAGCCTTGAAATCATCATTGAAGATCAATTAGCCGAGAATGCAGATGAAAAAGGAAAAATGTTTAAAAAGGAAATTGAAAAACACGAAGCAGTAGATCATATCCGGCAAGTGGGGTTGATGCTTGCTGTGGAAATAAAAGAAAGTTATTCTGTCTCTAAACTTGTCAAAATACTGCAGCAAAATGGTCTCATTGTCGACCAGTTTTTGTTCAACAATATGTCGTTCAGAATTGCGCCGCCTTTGACCATATCATTTGACGAAATAAAACTTGCTATTCATAAACTAAAGAGAAGTCTGGATACCTTAATAAAGAAATAACTTATGATAAAACACATACTTACAATTTTTACAATACTTATCATTTCTATACAACTTATGGCTCAGCTGGCCATTTCTTTTCCCGGAGAGTTTGAAAAAAATGAAGGCGTATTATTGGTTTGGGATTACAGCCCGTCGCGTGATTCGGTAGTAGCCAATATGGCCGCTGCTATTCAACCGGTTTCGAAAGTTTGGATTGTATATTACCCCGGAACCGCACCGGCTGACACCACCGACATAAGGAACTACCTGTTAAGTCGCGGTGTCGGTTATACAAATATTGAATTTATTCCTGCGTGGACTGAAACGCTTTGGATAAGAGATTTTGGACCTTTTACTGGCTATGGTGTATTTGAAAATGCACCTGAACGTTTTTTCTACGATGCCGGTTACAGCCAATACGGAAGACCCAAAGATGATAGCATTCCAACGCAAATTGGTCATCTGTGGAATATCCCCGTGGTGGGATCCGACCTTGAGTTTGAAGGTGGTAATTTCATGCTTGACGGGCTATCCAATGGTTTTGCAACAAAACGAATATATTCCCAAAATCCTTTATTAACGCCCGAAGAAATTCAACAGCAGCTGAAAGACAATTTCAACCTGCAATCTGTTGTTTTCCTGGATGTATTGAACAATAGTGGTGGCGGTATCTGGAAGCATGTGGATATGTTTATGAAAGTGCTGGA
>JAZBOW010000305.1:0-5774 GCA_036351335.1 Bacteroidales bacterium
CATTACCAGCGAACTCTGCACCGAAGCTGCCGAACGTATGGCCGAATCGCCTCGTTCCAGTTCGGTCATAATAATGCCATAGGCCATCTGATCAAGACCTGCACCGCCATATTTTTCAGGGATATAAGGACCAAAAGCACCTATTTCACCCATTTCTTTCACCAGGTGTTTCGGAAATATATGGTTTTGAGCAGCTTGCTCAATAATGGGCTTTACAGATCGGTTCACCCAATCGCGGATGGCGGAGCGTATGATCTTATGTTCGTCAGAAAGCAATTCATCAGTTAAATAATAATCGGCCGGTGTGTACATGGAAACATTCATTTGTTGACCCTACAAATATATGGATGTTTTAGCTTTTTCGTGAGGTATTTTGCATGATCGGATTCATGATATTGCTACCTTTGAGCAAACTTAAATACCATGAAAAAAATCATTCATACATCAAATGCTCCTGCCGCACTCGGCCCTTACAGCCAGGCAGTAGAAATGAACGGAACGCTGTTTGTTTCGGGACAGGTGCCTGTAAATCCGGCAACAGGAAAAGTGGTTGAAGCGGATATTAGTATACAGACAGAACAGGTCATGAAAAACATTGCAGCCATTCTTGAAGAAGCAGGTTATTCATTTGCAGATGTGGTTAAATCTACCTGTTTGCTTAGCGATATGAAAAATTTTGCAGCCATGAATGCAGTGTATGCCAATTACTATTCTGAAAACCCACCTGCTCGTGCGGCTTTCGCTGTAAAAGAACTCCCACTTGGCGTGATGATCGAGATTGAAACTATCGCAGTAAAAGCTTCTTAAGTTGAGGTAATCCTTTTATTTTTGCCGTAAAACAAGAAGGTGAATTATTCGGCACGTCTTCAGATGAATGCGTTGGGAAAGAAAAGGATTCCTTTCCTGTTTGTTCTCGATTATCAGCTACAGCATCCCGCTATTTTACCTTTGGATCATGTTAAACCCGAAGAAATACGATATTCAATTAATGGTGTTACCAATGTTGCAAATCCCGAGAAACTTGCAAAGCAGCTCGACTTCAACTTTACACCTGTAGATTTTAAAAGATACAAAAAGGCATTCAACCTGGTTCAGCAACATATCCTGCATGGTAATTCGTTCCTGTTGAACCTGACCATGCCCAGCACCGTAGTGTGCAACTATTCATTGAAAGAGATATTTGCAAGCAGCCATGCGAAATACAAACTCTGGTTTAAAGATCAGTTCGTGGTGTATTCTCCAGAAATTTTCATTCAGACAAAGGGAAGGAAAATCAGCTCATTCCCTATGAAAGGTACCATAGATGCTAAGTTACCGGATGCAAAAAACATACTGCTCTCCAGCAAAAAGGAAGTGGCCGAACACCATACCATTGTTGACCTCATCAGGAACGACCTGAGCAGGGTAGCCAAAAAAGTCAGGGTGACCCGATTTCAATATATCGATCATATCAAGACCAATAAGCGTGAATTGCTGCAAATGAGTTCGGAAGTATCAGGCGAATTGCCCGCGGATTATCATGAACATCTTGGAGATATTATTTTTAATTTATTGCCGGCCGGCTCCATTTCCGGAGCTCCCAAAACAAAAACACTGGAAATCATTCAGGAAGCCGAACAATACGATCGGGGTTATTTTACCGGTATTTTCGGAATATTTGATGGCCAAAACATTGATAGCGGTGTGATGATCCGGTTTATTGAAAAAACCTCAACTGGTTTGATCTACAAAAGTGGTGGTGGCATTACCTCTCAGAGCGATTGTACACAGGAGTATGAAGAACTGAAAAACAAGATATATGTGCCTGTTGCTTGAAACCATACGAATAGAAAGCGGTCGTATCGGCAACATTCGTTACCACCAGGAGCGGATGAACCGTGCCCGGCAGGAATTATTTAAATGTTCCGGTCTACTGGACCTGGATAAAACTATTAGAACTTATGCCTGCTCGGCCGGATTTGCAATCCGGCCGCAAAGCGCATTAAATTTACAATCTGTACCCGAAGAACAAAAAAAACGCCACAAATGCAGAATTACATATGCCAGGGATATTGAAACAGTTGAATTTCTCCCCTATCGCCTACCAACCATCAATTCCCTCAAAATCGTTATTGATGATGAGATTGATTATGTCTTCAAATTCCATGATCGTTCCCGAATACATACACTATTTGAAAAACGAGATAAATCTGACGATATCCTGATTGTTAAACAAGGTTTTATTACCGACACCTCTTACGCCAACGTGTTGTTTTACAACGGTAAAGAATGGCTCACTCCTTCATACCCACTGCTAAAAGGCACGCAGCGCGCCAGTTTGCTGGATCAGGAAATCATTCGTGTGGCCGAAATCCGGTTAGAAGACCTGCATCATTTCAAAAAAGTCCGCTTAATTAATGCCATGATCCGTTTTGAGGATGAATTGGATATAAACATTCTAAATATTCAATATTGAGGGTGATTTCATCCTAAAACAACTCGTAAGAGGCCATTTTTCAATAATTTTGCTCTTCAATAAAACCAAATTAAATCAAATGAAAAAGTCTATTATAATTGTTGTTATTTCCCTGTTTTTCAAACTTTCCGGAATCGCCGGCGAAGGCATGTGGATACCGATGTTGCTGGAGCAATTGAATGAAAAGGAAATGAAATCCATGAGCATGAACATTACTGCCGAAGACATTTATTCAATCAACCATTCCAGCCTGAAAGACGCCATCGTGCTGTTCGGTCGTGGTTGCACCGCAGAAATTATTTCCGAGCAGGGGTTGCTGCTTACAAACCACCATTGTGGTTTTGGTGCCATCCAGCGCCATAGCAGCATTGAGCATGACTATCTCACCGATGGTTTCTGGGCCATGAACCAGGACGAGGAACTCTCCAACCCCGGCCTTACAGTTACCCTGATGGTGCGCATGGAAGAAGTAACCAACCAAGTGTTGGAAGGTGTTGAACCCACCATGAGTGAAGCAGATCGGGATAAAAAAATAAAAGAGAACAGCGATAAGATCATCGAAGCATTTGAAAAGGATTCGGAATACCAGGCCGCCATTAAACCTTTCTTTAAAGGCAATGCCTTTTATATGATCATCACCGAAACTTTCAAAGATGTGCGGTTGGTGGGTGCACCGCCTTCCAATATTGGCAAATTTGGTGGTGATACTGACAACTGGATGTGGCCCCGCCATACAGGTGATTTCTCTATTTTCAGGATTTATACAGATAAAGACGGCAAGCCTGCCGAATATTCGGAAGACAATATTCCCTACAAACCAAAATACCATTTCCCCATTTCATTAAAGGGAGTTGACGAGGGTGATTTCACTTTTGTTTTCGGTTATCCAGCCCGCACCAACGAATACCTCCCGTCTTATGCAATTGAAATGATCACTGAATCTGGAAATCCGCATAAAATAAAACTTCGTGAAACCCGACTTGATATTTTTAACAAATATACATCTGCCGATCCGAAAGTACGTATTCAATATGCTTCGAAAGATGCGCGCGTGGCCAACTACTGGAAAAAGATGATCGGCGAAAGTAGTGGTATTGAACGCCTGGATGGTATCGAGATAAAAGAGGCCTACGAAGCGAAGTTCAACGAATGGGCCAATAGTTCAGAAGAACTGAAAAAACAATATGGCAACTTGATACCTGCTTTCGAAACGGCTTACAAGCAGTTGGAACCTATTTCGCTGGCCACCGATTATATTGCCGAAGCCGGACTGGCCATGGAAATTGTCAGTTTTGCCCGTAATTTTTCAAAACTTGTTGAGCTGAGCAAAGCCGACGAAATTGATGAAGAGACGATCAAACAGGAAGTTGAAAGCTTGAAAAGGCGGACAAATAGTTTCTTTAAAGATTATTACCAACCCATTGATGAGGAAGTGATGACAGCCATGCTGAAATTGTATGATGAAAACCTGACACCGCCTTTCAAACCTGAATTCTTCAATACCATTCATGCCAAATATGCGAATGATTATGAAGCATATTCGGACTACGTATTTTCCAAATCTATTTTTAATGAGGAAGAGGCTTTGCTTGAAATGCTTGAAGATTACAAGCCAAAAAAATATAAAAAGATCATGAAAGACCCGGCCTACGAAATGGCTTCGGAAATGATGGCTTTTTACCAGAATGAAATTAAAGACCAAAGGGAGATGCTTAACAACCGACTCGACAGCCTCCAACGAATCTACATGAAAGCGCAGATGGAAATGGAACCGGAGAAGAGATTTTACCCGGATGCCAATTTCACCTTGAGGGTTACTTATGGCTATGTGGATGGGTACAACCCACGTGATGCCGTTCATTTCAAACATTACACAACCCTAAAAGGTATCATGGAAAAAGAAGACCCTGATATTTACGACTATGTGGTGGAAGACCGGCTAAAAGAATTGTATCAGAATAAAGATTACGGCCCATATGCGGATGCGGATGGCAGTATGCACGTGGCATTTGTGGCCAGCAACCACACCACCGGCGGAAATTCAGGTAGCCCGGTTTTGAATGCTGATGGTGAACTTGTAGGCGTCAATTTCGACCGATGTTGGGAAGGCACGATGAGTGATTTAATGTACGACCCGGAAGTTTGCCGTAATATTTCTATAGATATTCGCTACTTTCTGTTTATTGTAGATAAGTTTGCAGGTGCCGGATACCTCGTGGAGGAAATGGATTTGGTTGAATAGCTTTTTTACAAGTTTTTATTGTTAGATATTTAACAATTCCTGCCTGTTACAACTATTTAAAGTAATTTTGCACCCGATTATTTCAGCCTGAAAAATTGATGGCTTGATGTTGAAATAAAAAAGAAAAACATGGAGAAAGAAAAACTTTTCCAGGATTTTCCACCCATCTCAACAGATGCATGGAAGGAAAAGATCATACAAGACCTGAAAGGCGCAGACTATGATAGAAAACTGGTCTGGAAGACAGATGAAGGATTTGATGTGCAACCTTTTTACAGGGAAGAACACCTTGAAAACCTCCCGCAAAAAGATGTATTACCCGGCGATTTTCCTTTTGTAAGAAGTAATGAAGCCAAGGGTAATAATTGGTTAGTAAGGCAGGATGTAGTTGTAGAAAACATTGAAAAAGCCAATGAAAAATTGCTTGATATCCGCATGAAAGGCGTGGATTCTTTCGGACTAATTTTTAAAAACGGCAAAGTACCTGATGAATCGGAAGTGGAACAACTGCTAAAAAATATCAGGGCCGATTTTATGGAATTGAATTTTTCCTGTGACGATCCTTATACCATCATCCAGATCATCGATTGCCTGGCTAAAAAATACAACCGCGACCTCGAAAAAGTAAAAGGCTCGCTGGAATATTGTCCTCTGAGCAGGTACAGTGCGAGTGGACATTTCTATGTATCAAAGGAAAAGGATTTTAATATATTAAGTAAACTGTTCCACACCGGATCACACTTACCCAATTTTCAGCTTACTACAGTCAACGGAACCATTTTTAAAAATGCGGGTGCAGGTATTGTCAGCGAATTGGCATTTACCATGGCCATGGCGGCAGATTACCTGACGTACTTAACTGATAAAGGTCACGACATTGATGAAATTACACCCCGCTTCAGGTTGCATTTTGGTATAAGTGGCGATTATTTCATGGAAATCGCCAAATTCAGGGCAGCAAGGTACCTGTGGTCGAAAATGACGAACGCTTATGGATTAAATAATGCCAATGCTGCGAAAGTACGCATCCATGCTTCCAATACCAGTTGGAATAAAACATTGTACGATCCTTATGTA
>JAZBOW010000306.1:0-4975 GCA_036351335.1 Bacteroidales bacterium
ATTTATGGAATTAAAGAGAGTAGTTGTTACAGGAATAGGTACAATTACTCCGATTGGCAATAACGTCAATGCATATTGGGACGCACTTGTTAATGGAGTAAGTGGTGCCGCCGATATTACTTTGTTTGACACCGAAAAGTTTAAAACTAAATTCGCGTGTGAAGTAAAGAATTACGACGGTTTGGATTACTTTGATAGGAAAGAAGTCCGTAAACACGACAGGTATGCCCAGTTTGGCCTGATTGCTGCTGACGAAGCCGTTGCAGACTCCGGTCTCACTAATGAGTCAATTGATGGTAATAAAGTGGGTGTGATCTGGGCTTCCGGTATTGGAGGGCTCAGAACGTTCCACGATGAAGTGGTTGGTTTTGCCAGAGGTGATGGTACACCACGATACAATCCATTCTTCATTCCAAAAATGATTGCTGATATTGCTGCCGGTCATATTTCAATCAAACACGGGTTCAGAGGGCCTAATTTTGCTACAGTTTCAGCTTGTGCTTCTTCAGCCAACGCCCTTGCTGATGCATTTAATTACATCAGGCTTGGTAAAGCGGTAGCATTTGTTACCGGTGGTTCTGAAGCTGCTGTGACGGAAGAAGGCGTAGGTGGATTTAATGCCATGCATGCGATTTCAACCCGAAACGACGATCCAAAAACGGCATCACGTCCGTTTGATAAAGACAGGGATGGTTTTGTAATTGGTGAAGGTGGTGGTGGTGTTATTTTCGAAGAGTTGGAGCATGCACTAGCCCGTGGCGCCAACATTTATGCTGAAGTTGCCGGTGCCGGACTCTCAGGAGATGCGTATCATATGACTGCCCCGCACCCGGAAGGTGATGGTGCCTACAGGTGTATGGAAGCCGCATTGATAGATGCGGAGATGACCATAGAAGATATCGATCATATCAACACACATGGTACTTCAACGCCGGTAGGCGATATAGTGGAACCCAAAGCCATTACTAATCTTTTTAAAGATCACGCCAATAGCATCAACATTAACTCGACCAAATCAATGACCGGACACCTTTTGGGTGGCGCGGGAGTGATTGAAGCTATTGCTACAATACTGGCGGTTAAAAATGACATCATTCCGCCAACTATCAATCATTTTACAGATGATCCTGAAATCAATAACAACCTTAATTTTACCTATCACAAGGCAGTAAAACGTGTAGTGAATGCCGGGCTAAGCAATACATTTGGTTTTGGTGGTCATAATGCTTCGATCATCTTTAAGAAATTTATAAAATAAAATCCCTGATTTGATCATCGTTGGTTATATCAAGTCTTGTTTTTCTTCAGATAAAGAATTATATCGTTCGATCAGAAATATTTTCGGTTTCTATCCCCGGAATATCAACCTCTATAAACTGGCATTGCGGCATAAATCAGCCACAGAACGGAAAATTAACGGCCTCAAGATCAATAATGAACGCCTCGAATACCTCGGTGATGCCATATTAAGCGCCATTATAGCCGATTACCTTTTCAGGCGGTTTCCTTTCAATGATGAAGGATTTCTTACCCAAATGCGATCGAAGATTGTGAGTCGCTCTTCATTAAATAAGCTGTCGATGAAGTTGGGATTGCAAAATCTGGTGGTTTCAGCCGATATCCAACCTGTTCAACCCAAATCAGCCGGAGGCGACGCGTTTGAAGCTTTTCTTGGCGCAGTATTTTTGGATAAGGGGTACAATTTTACCAAAAAGTTCATGTTAAAAAGGATCATCGGGGTGCATTTTGACGTGGATATGCTGGTGGAAAAAGAGGTGAGCTACAAAAGCCGCATCATCGAATGGTCGCAAAAAGAGAAAAAGGAAATCCAGTTTAAAGTGATGAAACAAGTGGGCGAAAAAAACAAGCGCCAATACGTAGTTTCTGTCATTATTGATAATAACCTGATTGCTACTTCCCAGGATTATTCGATCAAGGGCGCAGAAAAACTGGCAGCCGAAAAAGCCTGGCAACAAATCGAAAAGACCCTGGACGACTAATCATCCGCAACATTTTCCTAAAATTGATTGAGATTGGACTGATCTTCTATCCCTATGTTTCGTAATTTTGAAGCAAAGATTTGCAAAAAATTATGGCCAGGAAATTAAAGCTTAAAATTGATTATTTTGATGAGTTTCATCTGCTGGCCATTGTTAGTCATTTGAAGGATTACAGGCTGGCATACCATATCAATCAGGCATTGGGGAGCCATTTAAAGAAATTTGATGATCTGGCAATAAGCAACGGTGGTGAACAAAGTTATACCTGGTATTGTTGTCATGAAAAGGAAAACCACATGCGGGTGTACCTGATCGGGAATTCTGATAAAAGTGCCAGACTGATCCCGTCAAGGAAGGAAATCGATTTCTTTTTACTTATCAAAAATGCGATCAATACAGAGAAGGTGGATGATATATTAAAGAAAATAAGATCAATCAGTGATGTGATTGGGGTTTTTAAGCAGGAAATGGCCTCCATAAAAGACATGGATGTGCTGTTGGAAGTGATTGAATTGCATGAACTGGAACAATTTAAAGGAAAACAAAAAAGATAAAATTGCGTTAGTAAAAGTATGAGAACAGAAGACGGCATACTGGATTATTCCAAACATTTTGATGAGTCACGGTTTCTTTTGAAACTGCGAAAGGTGGCGGGAATGCTCGGTGAAAAGGTATTGTATTCACTGCTGATACTTTATTATCTGTTGTTTGATAAAGGAATACCGTTAAAAGTAAGAACCGTTTTTATGGGCGCTCTGGGCTACTTTATCCTGCCAACCGACCTTATTGCTGATTTTTTGCCATTGATAGGGTTTACTGATGATATTGCGTTAATCTCCTATGTAATTGCCAATGCTGTTGAATATATTACACCCGAAATTAAGGTGAAGGCCAGGCTTCTTTCCAGCAGATTAGTTGATTGATCAGACTAGAAATACGCATGTTTTGGTATAATTATGCCCTTAAAAGATTAAATTTACAACTTACATATTCGGGTTATATTATTAAATAGTAAATCTTTGAAAAAAAGTACTTTATCGATTATTTTTCGGAAATTAGGATTGATGCATGCTGTTGACAGGGCAAGATATCTATACTTTAAATTAAAAAACAGAAATAAAAATAAAGGTTTTCTAAAGGCCAATCCGAAAGTAAAATTACCTTCTGATTACCTGATATATGAGTCTTTCCAGCTTGATTATACGGAATATTACACAAAAAGCAGGGAGACGGCCAAATGGCTATTGGCCTATTTTTCAAAGTATATTTCGCTAAAGAATGTAAAAATTCTTGATTGGGGTTGCGGCCCTGGTAGAATTATCAGGCACATGCCCGAATTACTGGATAAAGGTTGTGAAATATATGGATCGGACTACAATCTTAAATCAATTAATTGGTGCAAAAGCAATCTGCCCGGCATTTCATTTAACCATAATACCTTAGATGCCAAATTGCCTTATAAAAAGGATTTTTTCGATATAATTTTTGGCATTTCTATATTTACCCATCTTTCAGAAGAAATGCATTATAAGTGGTTTAATGAACTTTACCGGATATTGAAGCCCGGAGGCATCCTTTTCCTAACAACCCATGGCGATATATTTAAAGAAAAGTTGACAAAACAGGAGAAAAATGTTTTTGAACAAAATAAACTGGTTGTTCGTGGAAAAGTGAAAGAAGGGCACCGTACCTTTACGGCCTACCATCCAACAGAATTTATGAAGGAATTATTCGGTAAAATGGAAATAATTGAGCATGTTGCAGGAGCATCAAACGGCAAACCCCAACAGGATATTTGGATTGTAAGAAAATGACAAAATTTAATAAGCCGACTTAAACTGCTCTAAAAACCGCAAATCATTTTCAAAAAACAAGCGTAGATCATTGATCTGGTATTTGAGCATGGTAATACGCTCGATGCCCATTCCGAAAGCATAACCCGTGTATTTCTTGCTGTCGATATTGCACGAGTCCAGCACAAAAGGATCGACCATACCGCAGCCGAGGATTTCTACCCAGCCGGTATATTTACAAATATTACATCCTTTTCCACCGCAGATATTACATGAAATATCCATCTCGGCGGAAGGTTCCGTAAAAGGAAAATAGGAAGGCCTGAACCGGGTTTTGGTATCCTCGCCGAATAATTCTTTGGCAAAATAAAAAAGCGTTTGTTTCAGGTCGGCGAATGATACATCCGTATCAACGCACAAACCTTCTACTTGGTGAAAAATACAATGGGCGCGTGCCGAAATAGCTTCGTTACGGAATACCCTGCCCGGCAAAACCGTGCGGATAGGGGGTTGTGTGCTTTGCATCACCCTGATCTGTACGGAAGATGTATGTGTCCGAAGGGCAATATCCGGGTCTTTTTCGATAAAAAAAGTATCCTGCATATCGCGGGCCGGGTGGTCTTTTGGGAAATTCAGCGCTGAAAAATTATGGAAGTCATCTTCAATTTCAGGGCCTTCCGAAACCGAGAATCCAATGCGTGCAAAAATTTCGATGATCTCGTTTCTTACTATCGACAATGGATGTCGTGTTCCCAGTGTTACATTGGGCGGCAGTGTAAGATCCATTTCGGAGCCTTTGCTTTGGCTCGATTCTTCAAGCTTATCCTTTAAGGCCACGATTTTCTCCTGTACAGCCATTTTCAGGTTGTTGATCAGTTGGCCGACTTCTTTTCGGTCGGTTGGATCCACATTTCTGAAATCATTAAAAAGCGAGGGAATCTTTCCTTTCTTGCTCAGGAATTCAATCCTGAACTGTTCCAACTGTTCAAGTTTCTCTGCCCTGAAAGCTTCAACTTCCTTGAGATATGCTTCTATCTTTTGTTTCATTATTCGAGAATTTCAATAGTCATGGTTACAGGAACAACCGGAACATCTGCTTTTCCTGTTTGTACCGCTGCAATTTTATCAATTACATCAAATCCGTCCAGCACCTCTCCAAATACGGTGTAGCCACCATCCAAA